>JALYZH010000110.1 GCA_030948945.1 Gemmatimonadota bacterium
TCGAGCTCAATCCGGAAAATCCGGATGCGCTTTATCTGATCGGGTTCATCCTCGGCGATCTTGGCCGCAGCGAGGAGGCCTCCGAGGCGAACAGACGCGCGGTGATGCTGAATCCGACGCTAGTGCGGGCGCAGGCCAACCTCTCTCTCGAAACGTATCGTCACGAAGCTACGCCGAGTCACCAGCAGAGAACGCCGGCCGGAGCGCACATCACGCTCGGGCGCGCATTGCGGCAGAAGGGATATTTCCAGGAGGCGCTGAAGGAATACGAGAAAGCCATCGACGGCGGAGAGGCAAACGCCGAGGTCCTACAGGCGATGCTCGAGCTCTATCTTCTGCAGCGCGACACCGGGGCAGCGATCGCAACCGCCGACAGATTTGCGCGCGAATTCTCGCCGACTGCGAAGACCTGGAACGGCCGTGGCGTGGCGCTGCAGCTCGAAGGCAGGCACGCCGAAGCCGAGGACAGCTACAAGCGGGCGCTCGACATCGACTCGAGCTATCCATTCGCGCACAACAACATCGGTGTCCTCGTCTGGCACAAGGGCGACACCAAGGGCGCGATCAACGCATTCAGGCGCGCCTTGCAGGCGTCGACGCCACCGGTCGAGGCTCGGCTCAACCTCGCGCTCGGACTCTTCCGGCGAAAGCACATCGAGCTTGCGCTCGAAGCATATAGGCAGGTTCTCAGCGCCGCGCCCGAGCACCCTGTGGCGTGGAACGGAATCGGACTCATACTCGTCGAGCTGGAGAAATACTCGGACGCGCGCAATGCATTCGCGCGCGCCATCCAGGCGAACCCCGATTTCGCGGAAGCCCACTACAACCTGAGCTTCACGCTTTCGAATCTCGGCGATTTCAGCTCGGCATTGCGAGAGACGAAGCGCGCGCTGTCGCTCGATCCGATGTACACCCCGCAGAAGCTGGAGCTCGCGATCGAGCTTCCGCACGAAGAGATCCGCCTCACCGTCGCCCCGCCAATCACGGAGACGGACGAGTCGGTCGATCACGTGGAAGACTTCCACTTCGATCCGGCGATCCTCGAAGAATTGTTTGCGGAAAAGCCGGTACGAGTAGACCCGCAGCTGGAAGATCCGATGTCGGGCTTCACGCTCGCGCGCGATTTCATCACGAAAGGCCTTTACGACCGCGCGCAGGGGGAAATCGCGCGGGTTCTGGCGCGCGGAGGCGACAAGGTGATCGGCCTCGTGCTGGCGGGCGACGGATTTGCCGCGCAGGGCCTCCATGGCGAAGGACTCGAGCGATACCGCCGGGCGCTCGAGATGGATGAGACGAATAGCTACGCCCGCCAGGGTACCGCACGGTCATTGCTCGCGCTCGGCCGCGCAGAGGAGGCTCGGCCCCACGCCGAGGCTCTGGTGGAAGCGGGCAGCACCGACGTGAACCTGCTTCTGCTCGCCGCCGAAGCACGCGTTGCTTCGCTCGACAAACCGGGCGCCCGCGAGATTCTGGTCTCGCTGCAGGAGAGTGAAGGACGGAACGCAAACGTGCTGAAGCGCGTCGGGGACCTCTACTCCGCGCTCGGTGACACCGATCAAGCGATCTCGGCGTATCGCGGGAGCCTCGCGATCGACGAACGTCAGATCGAGACTCGCGTCTCTCTGGGAAGACTGCTCGCGACCGCGGGGGACGACACCGGTTCGATCCGGGAGCTCGAAACGGTGCTCGTCAGCGCGCCGAACCACGACGCGGCGGTGGTGGAGCTCGTTGGCCCTTACCGCCGTACTGGCCGCTCGCGTAGCGCGCTGCCCAGAGTAGTCGCGCTCGTTCGTCGCGACGTCTACCACTTCGCCGCGCTGATCGCGCTCGGCGAGATCCTAATCGATCTAGCGCGAGAGAACGACGCGCTGAACGCGTTCGAGCGCGTACTGCGATTCGATCCGAATCACAGTGAGGCTCTGCGATACTTCAGGCTCCTCCAGCGGGGGAGGACCTAATGGCGATCGAAGGACCACTCCGCGAGCTCGGCATCCACGACGTGTTCCAGCTTCTCGACCTGAGCCGGAAGACCGGAACGCTGCGAATCACTTCTCCCGAGAAAAATAACGAGGGCAGCGTGTACTTTGACGCCGGGACGATCGTCGCAGCCACGATGAAGAGCAACCCGCACTTGCTAGGTACGATTCTCGAGCGCTCGGGGAAGGCGACACCGGCTGACCTCGCGCGCGCCACCGCAATGCAGCGCGCGGGGGACAAGCGGCGTGTGGGCGAGATTCTCGTCGCACACGGGATCGTTACACCGCGCGACATCGACCGCTTCATGCGACTTCAGATCGAGACCGTCGTGTTCGATCTCATGTCGTGGTCAGAGGGATTCTTCTCGTTCACCGAGGAGCCGCCGCGCCCGATTCGGAAAGACATTGCCGTTCGCGTGAGCACGGAGTCTCTGCTCATGGAGGGTGCGCGTCGCATCGACGAATGGTCGCGCATGGCAGACAAGATTCCCGATGCGCGGGTTCTGCCGCGGCTCGCCCCGCTCGACGAAGGGCCGGAGTCCTTCATCGACCTTCTGCCTCGCGAGTGGGAGGTACTATCGATCATCGATGGTGAAAGAAACCTGAACGAGATCGCCAAGCGTCTGGTGCTGCCCGAGTTCGAGGTTGCCAAAATCATTTATGGAATGTTGAGCACGGGCCTGATCGAGATCACGCCACACGACGAGGGGGCCCAGCGTGCCTGAGTCATCGCGGACGCTCTTCGCGACGGCCATCGGCGAAGCCGAACAGACCGCCCTGCTGCTCGACGCGGCGGGCGTTCCGCTGGCTGGCAGCTATATCGACAACGCGGGCAAGGACATCTCGGCTGAGATAGGAGCCGCGCTGAGTGGCGTCGGGAGGGAAGTCTCCCGATCGATGCGGCTCCTTTCGCTCGGGGCGTGGACGGCAGTCGTGGTGGAAACCGATGCGGCAACGATCGCCCTGGCGCCCGCGCCGCAGGACAGCGTTGTGCTGCTGGCGTCGTCGTCGTCAGTACCGCTGGGGCTGGTGCGTCGGGTGCTCACCCGTTCGGTGGCGCTGGCGATCAACTGGATGCAGGGGCGTGCATGAAGGGCGCACTAGTGGAAATGGTCGGGACGCTGTCGCATCTGCCCGGTGTCGTCGCCGCGATGATCGTCGGGGCGTCGGATGGACTGATCGTGGAGACCAGTCCAATGAAAGGAGTCGCAGTCGGCGGCCCTGATACGCGGAAGCACACGGCCGCGCTCGCGGCCTATCTTTACTCAAAAATTACACGCGCATCGGACGCTGCCCGTCTGGGCACTCCCGCATTCATGCGCCTCGAAGCCGAGCAGGGACAAATCTGCGTGGTCGGCGCCCGCGACGTCGTTCTCGTTACGATCGTCACTCCTGATGCAAACCTGGGACGAGTGAGACTGGATATGATGAAGGCAGCCCGAGACAAATCGTGACGAAGCCGACAGTGGCGGAGCCGTGGGTCGAAGCGCCCCTCCGACGGCTGATGGACGACGCGCGCCTCATCTCTGGCGTGTTGCTCTATCCCACCGGGAAGGCGGTCGGTCAGTTCGGCTTCAGCAGTGCGGCGGACGTCATGTCAGTTTGCGCGCTGACTTCGGCCATCAATGCGTCCGCTCGCGAGCTGGGAAGGCAGCTCGATGGCAAGCCGTTCTACGAGATGCACCACACCGGTGCTGACCGCCAGGTTTTCATGGCGCGCTGCTCCGCGGGCTCGAACGAATTTCTCTTCGTCGGCGTGTTCGACCGTGAAAGCTCTTTCGGAGTCGTCGAGATCTACTTCGAGGAATTCCAGAAAGCACTCGCGACGCTTCGTCCGGGAACCGAGATCCGCGGAGTCGGTCCGTCCGGAGATTTCGAAGGCGAGCTCAATCGCAGCCTGGACGCGCTCTTCGGCCCCCTGAGCAGATAGATGTCTGTCGTCAACTATGGCACCCGCGAAATCACGTGCAAGATCGTGTACTACGGTCCAGGTCGGTCCGGAAAGACGACGAACCTTCAGCACGTCTACTCCCAGCTGCCCGAGGAAAGGAAGGGCAAGATGGTTTCGCTGGCAACGGATACGGACCGAACCCTCTTCTTCGACTTCCTGCCGCTCGATCTCGGAACGATTTCCGGATTCGCGACGCGCTTTCAGCTGTATACGGTGCCGGGGCAGGTTTACTACGCAGCAACGCGGAAGCTCGTGCTGCAAGGCGTCGACGGAGTAGTGTTCGTCGCGGATAGCCAATCGCGCCAGCTGGCTGAGAACATCGAGAGTCTGCAGGACCTGCACGCAAATCTCGCTGACGAAGGACTCGACCCGCACACGCTTCCGCTCGTCATGCAGTACAACAAGCGCGACCTGCCGGCGGGCGAGATAAGCAGCATCGAGGAGCTGGATGACACGCTGAACTTCCGCGCCGCGCCGTTCTTCCCGGCCAATGCGATAAACGGCGGCGGAGTGTTCGAGACTCTGCGCAGCATCGCGTCGATGGTGCTCGGACGACTCAGCGCTCCCGCGCCGAAAGGATCCTGATCGGTGGCTACCGGCGTGAAGAAGGGCGAGGAGGAGGGCGGCGAATTCGCCGACTTCATGGCTGACATCAGCGATGAGATCGCCCAGCGCGTCGAGTCGCTCGACCCCGCGCCCAAGAGCAAGCCGAACGAAAAAAAGGCAACTCCGTCGGCTTCCGACGCGGGAGTCATACTGGAATGGGAAAACGTCGCTGACAGAATGATCGAGGAGATGCGCTAATGGCTATCAAGGGTAGCCTGAAGGAAGCGAGCCTCCCCGACGTTCTGCAACTGCTCTCGATGGGAAAGAAAACGGGCTGCCTTGGTCTGTCGCTGCACGACAGCTTCGGCTCCATTTACTTCGACAGCGGACGCATCTGTCACGCGGCGATTGTAAACCGTCCACTCGATACGGAGAACGCGGTCTACACGCTCTTCACGTGGACGAGCGGCACCTTCAACTTCGAGCCGGGTGTCGAGCCGGAGGAGGGCGCCGAGCGCGTTTCCGTGGACCCTCAGTCCCTTCTGCTGGAGGGCGCGCGCAGAGTCGATGAGTGGTCGCTCATCGAAAAGAAAATTCCGAGCTTCGATGTAGTCTTCAGCATCGATCGCCCGCGCCTCACCAGCAACCGGGACACTCTGTCTCCAGAGCAGGAATCACTGCTCCCGCTCCTCGACGGACATCGCGACATCCACGGACTGATTCGCGATTCAGGGCTCGGGGAGTTCGAGGTTGGGAAGGCGCTGTACGGACTTCTCAACGCCTCGTTCCTCTTGCCGGTGGGGCGCAAGCGAACGACACCGACGCTTCCGCGCAACGCCAGCCCACTGGAGCGGCGCGAGCTTGCGAGCGCGTTGTACAGGGCCGGAATGCACGACGAGGCGCTTCGCGAGTTTCGCGCTCTGGTGGAGGAGGCCGCGGATCCAATCGCCTCTTTCCACCTTGGACTGATCGCGCTTCGTCGAAAGGAATGGGCAAGCGCCGTAAACGCGTTCATGACCGCTGCCCCCAATGCACCTAGCAAGACGACGCTGCTGCACAATCTCGCGCTCGCGTATGAACAGCTTGGCCAGCTGGAGAAAGCAAAGCTGGTGATCGACCGAGCTCTGGCCGCGGGAGGGAACTTTGACCCGCTCATTCAGCTCGAATCCGCGATCATCTCAGCGCGTCTGGGCGACCTGCAAACGGCAAAGGTGTCGCTGAGCGAAGCGCGCAGCCTCTGGACCACGAATCCGCCTCCGCCCGTCTGGTTCCACTACGCGGCCCAGGTCGCGGCGATGACCGACGACCCCGATCGCGAGATGCTCCTCCTCGCCGCGGCAACCGAGACGCATCCTGAATCTCCCGTTCTCCTCAACAACCTGGCCGCCGCCTATCTCCAACGCGGCGACTTCGCTCACGCTCGCGACGCCGCGGAAAAGGGAATCGCCATCGCTCCGGAGCTGGCGCAGCTGCGCCGCAACCTGTCCGCTGCGCTGGAAGGAATCGCCCGCGTGGCGCGAAACGCGCCACAGCCGACCAATCGACCCTGACAGCCACCGGTGAATTGATTCAGGGCGACGACGCCGAGTTTCGTGCGCTGATGGACAAGATCACGCGCGATAGCGGCTTTCAGTGCTCACGCTACAAGGACAAATGCCTGCGCCGACGGATCGCGGTGCGCATGCGCGCGAAAGGTGC
>JALYZH010000116.1 GCA_030948945.1 Gemmatimonadota bacterium
TGAGCGCAAACGTCGACGTGCGGGCCGCGACCTTGAGCGTCGGAATTCTCGAGAGCGCATTGAGGATCTCCTCGGTTATTCCATCCGAGAAGTACTCATTGTCGGGGCTGGCGCTCATGTTCGTGAACGGCAGGACGCCGATCGACGGCTGCTCAGTCTCTCGAACCCGCGCCTTCGCCGCAGGAGCTGCGTGATAGGCGCTCTGGGACAGCCGTGGTGGAACTGGATCGAAGCCGTGCGAGCTGCGCGCTGTGGCGGCCGGAGCGACGTCAACCGCTGAGCGATCGCTAAGCGCGCGCACGAGATCCTCCGCGCGCCCGTAGCGCTCATCCGGATCGCGCGCCAACGTCCTGGCAACTACCGCGTCCAGCCAGTGAGGGACCTCCTTGCGGACGCTCGAGGGTCGCGGAGCAGGCTCCGTGAATCGTTTCACGAATCCTTCTTTGCCGGCGAACGGAGGCTTTCCAGTCAGCATTTCGTACAAAACGCAGCCGAGGCTGTAGATGTCAGCGCGGCCATCGAGCTGCCTGTCTCCCATCAGCTGCTCAGGACTCATGTACGCCGGCGTGCCGGGACCGCCCATACCGGTGCGAGTGAGCTGCTGCACTCCGGTGACGTCGATCACCCGGGCGATGCCGAAGTCCGCCACGATTGCGTGGCCACCGGAGAGCAGGATGTTCTCCGGCTTGATGTCGCGGTGGATAATGCCCTGTGTGTGGGCGTAGGACAGAGCATCCGCCGCCTCGCAAGAGATTCGTATCGCGATATCGATTGGCAGCTGGCGTTCCCGATTCATCCGCGCGCGCAGCGTCTCGCCACTGACGTAGGGCATGAGGTAGTAGAGCAGGCTTTCCACATGACCTGAATCGTGGAGCGGCAGAATGTTCGGGTGCTGGAGCCGCGCGAGCATCCGTATTTCACGAATGAATCGCAATTCGCCGGTCTCGGACGTCGGATCGGCGTTGAGAACCTTGAGCGCGACTTGTCGCTCGTGCCTGGCGTCCTTTGCGAGATAGACAGTTGCGAACGCTCCCTGTCCGATCTCTCGCTCGATTTCGTATCGTCCGGCGAGCGCAGCCCGGAGAGGGCCGATCGGGTCCTCAGGAGTCAGCGGGATGTTCACGCAGTCTCCTCTCTCTTTCCGCTCGAACATCGGCTAACGGCAGATGCCGCGAGAGTGCACCACGTAGTCGCCATGACGCCTTGGACGGGGCTTGGCAAACATAAGAGGCAACGGTGGTTCGAGCCAGAGCGTATGAGCGAGGCTCGACCTTATGAGGCGTCGCCAGCCCACAGGGCGAAGGAGGGAGGCTTGTGCCTCTCTCCTTCGCGGAGATTCGCGGTGTCTACTCCCCGATCGTAAGCGACACGGGGTTGTCGAGGTAGACGACCTGCTCTTCACGCCGCGAATGAATTATCCGCCAGAACCAGTTTTCGCCTCGAGGCTGGCCGCCGTGTTCCATGATCAGCTTGGCGAGGTCGGCGACTTCGCTGGGATCCATTCGCAAGCATCCATGGGATGCGGCGGAGCCGAGACTCTCCACGTCACCCGTGCCGTGGATGTAGTAGTCGGGCTCCTGAAAGAAGATCTTCACCACTTTCATCGGATTGCCGGGATCTCCGGGGCCCTTGGCTTTCTTTCCTTTCGCCCAGTCCGCGTCCGGTGGCGGATGCCAGCTCGGATTCCAGACGATCTTCCGGATCGTGAAAGTGCCTACTGGCGTTGGGTATCTGTCCTGTCCGACTGCCACCGCGTAGGACTTGAGAGTGCTGTCGCCGCGCTTGACGAAGAGGATTCGCGCGCCTCTATTCGCCGTGAGGGTCAAAGGTGCGTCCACAACTGCCGGCCGTTCCGGAGCTGTGTCTCGCCCCGCGGTTGGCGCGGTGCGAGGCAGCTCAAGCTGGGCCGATGCGCATCCGGTGAGCGCAACCGTTGCGAGAGGTAGGATTGATGCCAGGATCTTACGAGAAATGATCATCTTCGGGTCGATTCGTGTCGTTTAGTGATGTCCAGGCTACATCATGATTACAAATGCCGTTCCACTGGGACTGCACCGCGGTCATGGCCGACGAAGGAACCAGTCAACGGCTGCGGAGGAGATCTCCTGCGGAACCGCGTGGGTGCCGGCGAATTCCTGGAATTGGACGTCATACCCATCGCTCTTGAGGCGAGAGACGATGCGCCGTGCGCATCGCACCGGCGGAAATACCAGGTCGTTCAAGCCATGCGAAACGTAGATCCGGGGTTTCTGGCGTTCGGGAGCGCCGCGGATGAAGCCTGGCGAAAAGGCAATGACGTGGGTGAAGAGATCGGAGTTCGCGAGTCCAAGGGACAGAGCATACGAAGCGCCGTCGGAAAAGCCGCTAATAGCGATGTGCGCAGAGTCCACCGCGCAACGCTCGAACACCTCGAGAAGCGCGAGGTCGATGAAGTCCACGTCGGGGCCAAAGCCGTTTTTCATCGCGTCCCACGACACCGCGCGGGAATCCGGCGCGACCAGGAGAATTCCGCGCTCGTCCGCCTCTCTTCGCAGCGATTGAATCGCGTCGTGACCATTCCCGCCCGCCCCGTGAAGCGCGAGTATGAGCGGGGCGCTTGCTCCCGAGCGACACGCGTCCGGAACGTAGAAAACGCCGTCGCGGGGGCCGCCGGCGCCAAGCTTGTGCAGGCCCCGCCTGATCGGCCGGATGCTGCGACACGGCCGGGCGCTCAGAATTCCGTTTTCGCTCTTCCTGGATTTTCGGCTTGCCCGCGACGGTTTCGTTTTCAGATGGCCTCCGCCTCTTCTTCCTAATGCTGGATGCGTACCAGAGGGCAAGTTGCGCATTGAGGGCTTCATGGCTGGCCTGTCCTGCCGGCGCTATGCATTTTCCCCATTGATCGAACCTCAATCCGCAAACACATCCATCAGATGCTTATTCCTCGGCCAACAGTCCTCGCCTTTGCTCTTAGCGCGGGCGCCGCATTTTCTCCAGCACCGGCTCAGCAGCTCGACCCCTCGCTTTACTCGAGTCTCGAGTGGCGAATGATTGGTCCGTTTCGGGCGGGGCGAACGATTGGCGCCACCGGAGTACGTGGGCAGCCCAACGTCTTCTACGTCGGTGTCAACAACGGAGGCGTGTGGAGGACCACCGACTACGGACGTGTCTGGACGCCGATCTTCGAGTCTCAGCCGACCGGTTCGATCGGCGACCTCGCGGTTGCTCCGTCGAACCCGAATGTCATTTACGTGGGAACTGGCGAAGGAGTTCAGCGCCCTGATCTGTCGACGGGCGACGGTATCTACAAATCGACCGACGCCGGCAAAACGTGGAGGCATCTGGGTCTGCGCGACGGACAGCAGATCGGAGGCGTCATCGTGGACCCGCGTGATGAGAACCGCATCTTCGTCGCGGTGCTCGGACACCCGTACGGTCCGAATCCGGAGCGCGGTGTGTATCGTTCGACCAACGGCGGTGAATCGTTCGAGCGCGTTCTCTACAAGGACGAGAACACCGGTGCAATTCAGGTCGGTTTCGATCCGACCAATCCGCAGATCGTTTACGCCGCACTCTGGGCCGGCCGGCAGGGGCCTTGGGAAAATGCATCTTGGAACGGCCCGCTCAGCGGACTTTTCAAATCGCTCGACGGCGGTACCACGTGGCGTCAGTTGACCACCGGCCTGCCGACTACGGCTCAAGGCCTCGGAAGAATCGGATTCACGATCGCCCCGAGCGACCCTCGTCGCATGTATGCAACCGTCGATGCTCCCACGCTTGGTGGTATCTATCGCTCTGACGACGCCGGCGAGAGCTGGCGCCGGACCAATGACGAAGTGCGGGTTTGGGGTCGGGCGTCCGACTTCGCCGAGGTCAAAGTAGATCCCCGAAATGCGGATGTGATGTACTCTGCTAATACGTCGACGTATCGGTCGACCGATGGGGGAAGAACGTTCACTCCAATCAAAGGCGCCCCGGGAGGCGACGACTACCATCGCATCTGGATCAATCCCGACAATCCGGACATCATGCTGATCGCGAGCGATCAAGGTGCGACGATCACGGTAAATGGCGGCGCGACGTGGAGCTCGTGGTACAATCAGCCGACTGCGCAGTTCTATCACGTCATCACCGACAACCGCGTTCCATACTGGGTCTACGGTGGCCAGCAGGAGAGCGGGTCGGTTGGAACGGTGAGTCGGGGTGACTACGGTGCGATCACTTTCCGCGAGTGGAATCCGGTCGGAGCGGAGGAATACGGATACGTCGCTCCCGATCCACTCGATCCCAACATCGTCTACGGCGGCAAGATCTCGCGCTTCGATCAGCGGTCGCGCGAGGTCCAGAACATCAGTCCCGAGGCGGTGCGATCGGGCAAGTACAGATTCCTCAGAACAGCTCCGATCATTTTCTCGACCGTCGATCCGCATGCGCTCTACTACGGATCGAACGTTCTCTTCAAGACGATGAACGGTGGTCACAGCTGGAGCATCATCAGTCCGGATCTGACACGCCAGAATTATGACGTGCCCTCCAGTTACGGTATGTACACCGACGGAAATCTCGATCGTGCGAAAAATCGCGGCGTCATCTATACCATCGCTCCATCGTTCCGGAACGCGAATACGATATGGACAGGCTCGGACGATGGATCCATCCAGGTTACTCGCGATGGCGGGAAGACCTGGACCAATGTCACCCCAAATTTCCTGACGCCGTGGAGCAAGGTCTCGCTGATGGAGGCGTCACACTTCGACGACCAGTCGGCGTACGCGGCCATCAACCGGTTCAAGCTCGACGATCTCCATCCACACATTTATCGCACGCACGACGGCGGTGCGAGCTGGAAGGAGATCGTCAAGGGCATCCCGGAAAACGAAGTCGTGAACTCGGTGCGGGAGGATCCTCTTCGCCCGGGCTTGTTGTTCGCGGGAACGGAGCGTGCGGTTTACTTCTCGCTCGACGATGGCGAGCAGTGGCAGCCTCTTCGCCTGAACATGCCGGCGACCTCCATTCGCGATCTGGTGATCCACGACAACGACATCGTTGTTGGAACCCACGGTCGATCGTTCTGGATCCTCGACGACATGACGCCACTCCGCCAGCTCGATCGGAAGGCGGCGTCGGCGGAGACTTTTCTGTTCAAACCCAAGCTTACGTACCGCTTCCGCCGCAACAAGAACACCGACACACCGTTGCCACCAGAGGAACCAGCCGGCAAGAATCCGCCCGACGGCGCGATCATCAACTATCGGCTTGGTTCGGAAACCCGGACTCCGGTGGTGCTCGCAATTCTTAACAGCGCCGGCAGCGCAGTGCGCAGCTTCTCGAGTGCGGATTCAGTCGAGCCAATCGAAAGCGATCTCAACGTTCCCAGCTATTGGATCCGTCCCCCTCAGCGGTTGGCAACGAATTCTGGCACGCATCGATTCGTCTGGGACCTTCACTACCCTGCGCCGAAGGTTCTGGGACACGAATACCCCATATCCGCGATCTACGGCGATACGCCGCGCTACCCGCTCGGCCCCGCCGTTCTTCCCGGCGAGTACACGCTGCGGCTCACTGTGAACGGGCGAAGCTATTCGCAGCCGCTCACGATAAAGATGGATCCTCGCGCGCCGATTACCGCTGCCGGCCTCAAGCTGCAGCACGACACTGGCGTCCGGATGAACGACGCCATCAGCCGTGCATTTGCGGCGCTCGGTGAGATTCGTCGCCAGCGCACGCTTCTGAAAACGCAGCGCGAGGGAGCCAAGGCCGGCGAAGTCGCAGACTCACTCATCGCGCTCGACAGCGCATTGGCCACAATCGAGTCCGGTTCGAGGAGCGGAACTGCGGAGAGTCTCGTGCGGCTGAACGGTGAGCTCGCCGGCGTACTCGATACGGTGGAGGGGGCAGACATGGAGCCAACCACCCAAGTCGTGACGGCGGCCGCCGACCTCGAGCGAGCCCTTGCGTCGGTGCTCGCGCAATGGTCTGAGATTCAGCGAACACGTCTCCGCCGGAATTAGCGGTAAATTATACCGGCCCGCGTACTCGCCGCTGACGGAGACATGATGACAACGAGTAAGGAAACCGAGTGGATGAATCACCCGCGACTGCGGAAGCTCGTAACCGCGGTCAATGAGCTGACCCTGGCCGAACGCATCACGTTGGTGAAAGGGCTGGTGCCCGCAATCGCGGACGAATTGTCCGACACCGAGTACGAGAAATTCGTCGCCGCAATCCGTCTCAAGGGCGAGCGCTTTCACGAAGCGCAGGCTCATCCTGGCGAAGGCAGGGCGGAGCGCAAGATTCCGGGCGAGCGCGACATCGAGGGCCGGTAACGCCGCCGGCCATGAGCTACGCCTGGATTCTCGGAATACTTCTGGTGGCGGCGCTTCTCTTCGCGCTGTACGCCGGCAACACGCGGCGAAAGCCCTGAGCTAGATCCCCAGCGCGAGCTGAACCGGGGCGCCGATTGAATCCGACGCCGTTCCCGCGCAGAACGGTCCGACCACATAGTCTTGTGACGCCGCCGTCAATCGTCCCTTGAACCGTGCACGACGCAACGCATCCCCGACCGTGCCGAGGGCGGTGCGCGGATTGTTGCATTTCTCGCTCAGGTGCGCGAGCACGATGTTGTTGAGTCCGGAGTGAATGCTTTGACTGGCGGTCCACGCGGCGACGCGATTGCTCAGATGCCCGAAGTTTCCGCCGATTCGTCTCTGCAGGGAAGGCGGATATGGTCCAGCGCGCAGCATCCGTTCGTCGTGATTCGCCTCGATTACCAGAATGTCCAGCTTGTCCAGAGCACGCAACACTGTTTCGGTCACGTGCCCGAGATCGTACACGATCCCCGCCCGCGCACCTTCGCCGATGGAGGTGACTATCACCGCGATTGGCTCGTTGGCATCGTGCGACACCGGAACGGTCTCGAGGTGGAAATCACCGACGACGACGCTGCTCTTCCGCGGAGTTAGAATCGCGCGCAGGCCAGCCCAGTCCGGGCACATCATCCGCGTCCCCGCGGTGGAGACTATCGTCCAGCCCCATTTCTTTGCCGCGGCGGCCACCCCTTTCATGTGGTCGGTGTGCTCGTGAGTGACCACCACCGCCTCGATAGACTCAAGGTGCGACGCCTGCAACCGAGAGCCGGTGCTTCAGAACTCTCGGTGCGAATCCCGCGTCGATCAGGATACGCGATCGCTCCGTCTGCACCAGAACCGCATTGCCACTGCTTCCACTACCAAGGACCCACAGGTTCATTTGGTACTCCAACGTCTTTTGTGCGCTTCAGCGAGCTGCTTCCGCGCTTTATCGCTCAGCTTCACCTGGCGGCGAGACATCACTCGCTCTGCCACTGAAAGAAATCTAGTAATGTCGTACGTGTCATATGGTTCCCCATCGCCCCACGCAAAAGGTGGCACCACTTTCGGTGGCATGTGTGAGCCGAACACGTTCGCTCCCGCACCGATGACAGTGCCGGTGCTGAGCATCGTCCCTATGCCGGTCTTGGCGTGATCTCCGAAGAGAGTTCCCAGGAACTGCTGGCCGGTTTCTCTCACACCTGTCGGGGTCCAGAGCTGCACTGGCCCGTAAGTATTCTTGAGATTGCTTGTGGTTGTCATCGCGCCGAGGTTGACCCATCGGCCGAGGTAAGAGTGTCCGACGAAGCCTGCGTGTCCCTTGTTGCTGTGGCCAAGGACGATGGAGTTGCTGAACTCGCCGCGCACCTTGCAATGGTCGCCAATCGACGAAGTTGCCACCCGGTCACCAAGTACCTGGGAGTCGCGTCCGACAGCGATCGGACCGATCAGGTGTGTGAATGGTGCGATCACCGCGCCCCGACGAATTAGAATCGGGCCCCCCGACGCGTCGAGCACGACTTGTGGTCCGATCTCCGCGCCCTCTTCGACAAAGACCTTCTCCTTTCCGATGATCGTGGTGTCAAGTGGAGTCCGCAGCTCGAGCGTTGCTGCCCGCTGCGGAATGTCCTCCATCAGCTGGTCAGTCAGGGATCCGACAAAATCCCAGACCTCGTTGATCCAGCGTCCTTTGACCTTCTTCCCTCCAAGGCTGGTTTGAATCGATCCAATATCGATGGTGCCGTCGGCGAATTGCGATACCGGCATCCCACGCGCGAGTCGCACCGCGCACGCCATTCCTTCGCACATCAGCAGGTCGAATCGATCGAGCTTCACGTCGAGCGGAAGCACGCAACGACTGTTGATGAGAAGAGAACCGGCCGGAATTTCTGACTTTGGCACAGCCGCTGGTGGAGCAGTTCCTTCCTCGAAGCTTGCCAGATGCGGAGAGCTGATGAATCCCGCACTCGAAAGAGATGTCGCCAGCTCCCACCGTCTGCGGATCAGCGAAGTCCCCGCGCGCAGCTCGGACACTGGCCGCGTCAGCGCGAAAGGCTCGAACTGTCGCGCCCGCGCGTCATCGTAAAAGTATAGTGCGCTCATGAGTTTCCGAGGTCGGCGGCGGAAAGAGACTCCATCAATCTCTTCAAATCCGAGGCCTTGTCGGTAGTGGTGACCAGTGTCAGGCCCTTCTTTGTGACGACGACCAGATCATTCACGCCGTACATCACTACCTGTCCAGAGTCTGCGTGGACGACGTTGTCTGCACAGTCGAGCAGGTGTGCGTCGCCGGTGGTCACGTTGCCGAACTCGTCCTTGTTCCTTACCCGGCTGAGAGCCGCCCATGTTCCGATATCGTCCCAGCCGAAATCTCCAGGCACGACCATCACCTTGTTGCTGCGCTCCAGGACTCCGACATCCACGGATACAGGCATGATGACGCTTTCGAAGAATTGCGTCGCGTCATCCTTTCTCCCGTGCCGAAGGGCTGCGGCGAGCTCCGGAGTGTGCTCATCCACCTCATCCAGAAAGTCTCCCACCCGCCAGACGAAAATTCCTGAATTCCAGAGATAGCCATCGTTGCGCATTTCTTCTGCACGCGCGCGAT
>JALYZH010000174.1 GCA_030948945.1 Gemmatimonadota bacterium
TTCTGGCCCTGCACGACGTCGAATTCAACGCGCTCGCCTTCAGCCAACGACTTGAAGCCGTTGCCCTGAATGGCTGAGTGATGAACGAAGCAATCCTTCTGTCCGTTCTCGGGGGTGATGAAGCCAAAGCCCTTCGCATCGTTGAACCATTTTACTTTGCCGGTGGTACGCATGTTCGGTACATCCTCATTCAATTGTGTCGGAGTGCCGTGTGTGCGGTACCGAGCCGACTACTGTTTGTTCGCGGCCGAAATGGCCGCATTTGCTCGCCAGAAAACCAAAAAAGACCCGGTAACTTCCCAGGTCCCTCTGCAGTTCGCTGGCACTGATACGCAATCGTTGCGCATCAGAGTAATAACCTAACCATTTAAGGCCTCGCAGTCAATAAAGATGCGGAGCTGGCCGCGAAGTCTTTCTCGGGCTTCGCAAAGCCATCCAGAACATCGCGGTAAGTCTCGTAAACTGCGCCTGGCGCCGCTACCCGCTGGTCGGTGACCATTGATCTCAGCATCAGGGCGTTGGCGACGGCTTTTCCCTTGTAGTGGTTGTTCGTGATCACGTACACCTCGCGGGGTTGCCCGATCATGCGCTATCTCGCTGGCTCGCTCGGCCCAGGGCTCAAGCTCATTGGTTGTATAGAGATAGTCGTAGCGCTGCTCCACAGGAGCGTTCTTTCGAAACCAGTCCTTGTAGTTTCTTTCGTGCACTCGCACGTATCCGACGCGTGACGTCACGTGGGAGGTGGGGCCGATCGAATCGTGGTAAAGCGGTTGGTCAATGTTGACGAACCCCACCCCCTCTTCTTCCAGATCGCGCAGAAAATCGGGAGCGAGCCACGATTCGTGGCGCACCTCCACCACCAGTGGATAGAGAGTGAAGGTTCGCGCGACATCACCGAGCCATTCGCGATTCTGTTCGGTTCGCCGAAAGCTTCAGGGGAACTGGAGCAACACCGCGCCAAGCTTTCCGGCTTCCATCAATACGTCAAATCCCGCGCGCACCTGATCGACCTCCGCAGTCGTCCAGGCCTTCGCGCGCTCGTGGGTGAAGCGCTTCCACAGCTTCGCGGTGAAGCGGAAGTTCATGTTGTCCTCCACCCTGCCCACCCAGTTGGTGGCGGTCTTTGAGAGAGGGGCCCGTAGTAGCTGGAGTTGATCTCGACGGCATCGAAAAATTTGGCGATGTAGCGAAGCTGATCGAAGCCGTTTGGCTTGGGTCGTGGATAGACCACTCCCTCCCAATCCTTGTACAGCCACGCGGCGGGCCCAAACCGAAGCTTCGCCTCCGCGACCGCCACACGGTCGCGCGAACCCGACGTTTGCCACCCGCTCTCTCCAGGCTCATGCCTCTCATTATGCTGGTTCAATGCCAATGGGCGGCAATGAGGTCGGTACGGGAGAAGGGCCAGCCAGTAGCCACGCGGCCCAAGCGTTCGCATTTTCTACGACGTAATGTCTTACGCTTTTCACACGGCCGACGTATTCACGGATTGCCTGCACGGCGGAAATCCGCTGGCTGTAATTCCGGACGCGCGCGGACTTTCCGATCGGCAGATGCTCGCCATCACCCGCGAGTTCAATTATTCGGAGACCGTGTTCGTATTTCCACCCGCGGCAAAGGCCCACACCCGTCGCCTTCGCATCTATACACCGGCGGGTGAGATTCCTTTCGCCGGGCATCCAACAGTCGGATGCGCATTCGTGCTCGCATCTATCGGTGAGATACCGCTTACCGGGGTCGAGACGCGAGTGGTGCTCGAGGAAGGAGTCGGGCCGGTATCGGTGCTCATCCGCGCCGCCGGCGGCAAGCCGGTATTCAGTCAGCTGACGGCGGCGCGACTCCCGGAGATAAAAGATCCTCCGCCCTCACCGGAAACGTTGTGCGAGGTTCTTTCCCTCGAGCCGAGCCACATCGTGGCCGATGACATGATCGAGCCGGAAGCGGTGTCGTGCGGACTTCCCTTTCTTTTCATCCCCCTCAAAAAACCTGAGATGCTCTCCTGGGTGAAGGTCGACGTGCTAAAGTGGGAGCAGGCTCTTCGTGACTACTGGGCTCCCGAGATGTTCGTTTTCAGCACCGATGACTGGAGCAACATCTTCGAGGGCGGACACATTAGCGCGAGAATGTTCGCGCCCGGAGTAGGAATCAGCGAAGATCCGGCCACGGGAAGCGCGTGCGCGGCTCTGGCGGGATTCCTTGGGCTGCGCTCCGAAACCCGCGACGGGACCGTGCGCTGGTCGGTGGATCAGGGCGTGGACATGGGCAGGCCGAGCAGGCTCGAGCTCGAAGTAGATCTCAGGCGCGGCCAGCTCGAAGCGATTCGCGTGGGTGGTGCGTCCGTCATGGTGAGCTCAGGAACGCTTCACATCGAAGGCGAAGGCTAGCCCGCCGAGCTCGGTCCTCTCCAGGCGCGTCTGTCGTTCGGGTCGCGCGGCGGTATCTCGACGCGCTGCGAGTAATCCGTCAGGGCCACGACGACCAGCATGATGATCGCAATGCCCATGGAGAAGTTGCGGGCGCTGTGGTCCTGCGCAAAGCCAAACACCCACGGCGCAACGAGAAGAAGCAATCCCACCAGCAGTTCGAGCACGCCGTGGATCTTGAACGGAATCCACCGGAAGACACCCAGCGGGAAGTCCGTACAGCCGGTCATCAGCAGATGAATTCCGGCAAGCCAATAGACGATGGCGGCAGGCGTCCCGTGAAAGCCGAACACCATCGGTGCGTTCAGAAACGCCGCCACCATCGCGTAGTCGAGCACGCCATGAGTGCGCGCCGATACGGGATGTCTCAGTCTAGCTCCGGCCGCAGTGCGGAACTGCGTTCGTAGGAGCCGGCATTCCGCGCTCTCTACTCGAGATAGTGATAGAGGCCGTAGAGCGCCATTCCGGCGCCGCCAATGATGATGATCGTTCCAGCCGTGCCTCCGGCGATAGCGCCGGCGATCATGGCACCCACTCCAACTACCATCAGCGCCACATCCTGACCCGCGTGTCTCTGGAGAATCGGCGCTGCCGTCACTTTCGTCGAAGCATCGACTTTCGCGTCGTTGACTCGAAACCCGACTGCGGCGGCCTGAATCGTCGGGCCCTGCGGGACGAGTTTCGTTGATTGCTGCGCGCCGGAAGCGCCGGGCAGCATAGCGATAGCACACAAGCTTATGGCCAGAAAGCGCATTTCATTCTCCATTGAGGGCAAGCGGGAAAGCTCGCTGAAGAAGACGCTCCAATGGTCGTCTGTCTCCCGCGAGTGCAAAGCGGAGTCCGGCAATAAGCGTGCACGACCCGACTCGGCGCAAGAGGGGAGAGCGGTATGTCGGTTGTGCTGCTGACAAGGCGCCACACCAAAAAGGATGCAGCGACTCTTCCGTCAGGAGAAAATTACCGCTCTTCGCCTCTGCGAAACCGATCGCGATGACGCTCCGGAATGTCGATTTTCCCGGAGACCGCGGCGTAGTCGATGCTGCCGCTTCCCTTCGACTCAACGGTGAAGTCGCGCCCCACGTTGTTGACGTCGATGCCGCCGGAGCCGTCGTTCTGCACGATCACCGAGCCACGAATGTCGGTCGCGTAGATGCTTCCCGACCCGTCACTCTCAACCGTGAATGAGCCGGTGACGTTGCGGACGTTCACGTCGCCCGAGCCGTCGGTGACGGTCACATCCCCACCGACGTTCTCGATTCGAAGATCTCCGGATCCATCAGAGATGTGAACGGATCCAGCCGCGCCGTCGACGGTAAAATCGCCGGAGCCGTCGCTCGCTTCGAGCGAGCCGACGTTGAACACCTTCGCATCTCCGCTGCCGTCAGAGATGTCGGCGTTGATTCCTTGCGGTACTTGAATCACGAGATCGAGCGCCGCCGAGTAGTTATCGCCGTTGGAGCGCCAGTTCCCGTCGGGAATGTCGGCCTTGATGAACACCACGTCTCCTCTCCGCTCGGCAATCAGCTTGATCTGATTCAGAAACTGCTGAGAAGAGGAGCGTGCAGTGCCGCTCACCTGAACCTGCCTGAGTCCAGGTTTGCCTTCGACGCGAAGACTTCCGGCTCCTGCTTCGACCTCAACGCTTCGCGCGCCTGACGCATCTACGACTGCGTTTCTCGGCGCAGTGTAGGCACTAGACCAATGTGCATGAGCGGCCGACCCTATTAGAAATGGTGCCGCTGCGAACGCGGCTCCACGCATTTGTCGCTTCATTGATGACTCCGTTCGGGTGTACCGGGCTTAGACAACCCGTATTCCCTTACGGTTTGAACGCCACCTTGTTTCAGCCGAAGGGAATGGGCGCCGGAGCAAGTTTCCAGATGCCGTTGAGCATGTCGGACGCGTAGATCCGCCCGCCCGACAGCTGAACGCCCCAGATATAGACGGGCGGCCCGCCCTGCAGTCCGTTAGCGACTTCTCTCCCCATCTTGGCGAGGTCGCAACGCCCGTCGGTGCTCTTGTTCCCGGCGTCGCAGCTGGAGAGATCACCCGTTACATCGATCGCCCTTACGCCCCCGTTGTAGTAGGCGGCGTAGAGAATTCCGCGCACCTCATCGACCGAGAAATTGTGTGTTCCAGCGCCGTCGAGGTGATAGAACGCGACTTCCTTTGGCGCAGCCAGATTGCTGGCATCGACAACATGGATATCGCCGGAGGAAAAGGCACCGATCGAGCCTGGTCCTTCCTGGCCCACGAAGATGTATCGCTTTTCTCCGGTGGGGGCGTGATACCACCATACGTTGTGAGCCTGGCCGCCGGTGAGAACGCTCCCGATCGGCAGCGGATTCGAAGGTGAGCCGCTTCCGTTCCCACCGATGTCCCAGATCGTAATGCCCTGATTCCAAAGCGCGGTGATGAGAATTCCGTCGCGCACGAACACATTGTGTACGAACGGCGCGCCCATCGTCGCAGTGAAGACCTGGTTCGGCGCGGCGGGATTGCTGAGATCGACGATCACCAGACGCGCCGGCGCGCCGCCGCCCGGATCCACGCTGAGGAATGCGTAGAGCGTTCCATTGACGCGCTGCACCTCGGCCGTGTGCACGCCGGGGTTGGTGAGCGCAGTCGCGTATCGCGAGACGAGCTGCGGCTTGAGTGGATCAGTCAAGTCGTAGATCATGATCGATCCGGGCGCGAACTCCGTCGCCACAATTAGCAGCTTCCCGTCGTCGCTCGTTTGTATGTCGCCGAGTGTCGCAGCGTTGGGCACGATCACAGAGTCGACCAGCACCGGAACATCGGACGCTACATTCCAGATCTTGACCGCGTTTCCCGGTGCCTGACGGTTTCCCCATGTCGTCGTGTACGCGATGTTGCCTCGCACCCAGACTTCACCCGTGTAGCGTTCAGCGACGACCCCGTTCCCGAGGACTGGCATCGTCACGGAGGTGCTCAGCGGGACCACAGGTGTGTCGTGATGGCATGCTGCGACAAGAAACATCGGCGCCAGCAACTTCGTGCGCATCATCTGGTCGCCGAATCGAACATGTTCATCTGCATTCCTGGCATCTTCATCCCGTCCATTCTCATAGTCGGTTTCTGCGCCTCGGCGACTCCGTATCGGCCCATTCGCATATGCGCCATTCCGAACGAGAGCTTGGCACCCACCGAGATGCTCCAAATGCGGTCGGATCCATAAAACTGCTGTGGATCGAACCCCGACGGTCTTATTGTCTCCACCACGTGCATTTGCGCCACCTCGGCGAACGGCTCGACTGAAAAGCTACTTGTACTCACTAATGAAGCGGCCACTCGCGCCGTGACGATTGTCCATCGCGAGCGGCCCGTGATGCTGAGGTCGGGTGCCGGGACGGGAGTCCTGAAGGGATCGAGAAGCCGGTCTTCGTCAGGCCGGTCAGTTCTCTCAAACCGCAGCGCACCGCTCGCTGCTCCGAAACGGGCCCAGGTTTCGGCAAGCCAGGATGTAAAAGCAAAGGTTTGACTGGATCCAACGTAATCTGATGTGCGCGCCCACTCCAGCAAGCCGTACCCGGAATGCTGGGCGTCTTCGAGCCGAATCGAAGCGCTGTGCTTCCGCTGATCTGCGCCACCGCCCGTTGCATTCTCGGGCGACTTCACTCGTGCATAACTGGTCTGGATCTCGCCCTGAGAAAATGGAACGTACGTCACGCGGCCGGACCACGAATCCCAATATCTATCGTGATTGGGGTTGTCGCCGGGACTCTGGGGCTCGTCTCCGTTGAACAGACCTCCTTCGAGAACCAGTGGGCCCGCTCTGACAGCACCGATTGCCACCGCACGCTCGAGAATCTGGGCGAGATGGTGATTGATCGGATACTTCTCGAACGGCCGCGACATGGGATCGTCGGTTCCGAATGGCGCGAAACCCTTCCCCGCTGTCAGCGATATGCCCGCGCGCGAAGACTCGCGCCGAGCAGTTGCTGTAAGCTCGTGAAGGTAGGTGTGTGGGTGTCGGCGGTCGATGTACCCTTCGCCGACGATCCCCGGGTTCAGCTCTCCCCGCTTCATGGTGGCGCCCTCGAAATCGAGAGTGCCTCTCAACGCCAACCCATCGTTCCAGAGAGTGAGGTGCGCCATGATCACCGGCTGAGTGAGGTAGCCCTCCGTCAGATCGCGCCCGTGAATGGCTGGCGACACCCGCGTCGCTACGCCGATAGCCTGCGCCCCGACTTCGACGTGCGCGGTCGGGTTGGTCTGTGCGCCAGTTCCGAGAGGAAGGAGAGTGCTGACGGTGATCCACAAAAACCTGGGAACGGCGATTATCAGGCGGAACGCCCTTTCATCATCGTTCACGCTTGAATTCCCTGACTCCATCACTGGCAAGCATCATCGGTTAGAAACTCACGCCTAGCCCGCGAAAGGTCCGGGCGATAAACTTTCCCAATATCGCACTGGGAACTGAGACATGCTTGGTCGTGCTCGTATGAAGACATTGGCGTTGGCCGCCGCTGCATCGGTGTTGGCAGCAGGTGCCTCTACGGGTCAGCAGCCGGTTGCGGCTTCCTCCGCCGCCGGTCCAGGAGTTAACGACGTCGCTCCCGACTTCGCGCTGGCTGGTGCGACGCGGTACGGCCTCCTCAAGACTCCAATTCACCTCTCCGACTATCGGGGCCGGACTGTCGTTCTCGCATTCTTCTATCAGGCGCGAACCAAAGGCTGAACCATCCAAATGGAGGCGTACCGTGATCAGTACGCCACGCTCTTCAACAACGGCCGCAACGTCGCGGTGATCGGAATCAG
>JALYZH010000177.1 GCA_030948945.1 Gemmatimonadota bacterium
CGTTTCTCGATCAGTCGGCGCGAGATATTGAACGCCTCTTCTTTTGCTCCGCGCTTGTACTCGCGCCCAAGCACCTTGTGATCCATGATGTCGTTCAGAATTGGCATCTTCCGTATTTCCTCTTCCACAACCTCTTCCAGCCCGCGAAGTCCCGACAAGACCATCAGTTGATTAAGCGCCGTTTCTCGTTCGGCTGCTTCCAGACCGGCGATATTCCCGATGATTTTGTGAATCGCCGCTCTTCGATCCCCGAGACGCGTCAGGATCGCTATTACATTATCGCCCACATACTGGCTGTTCAGCAGGCGTTCACTGTCCAGGTCGCGGATGTCTAGCAGTTCGTAGCTGAACGAGAACCGCGGGGCGTCCAAGCGGGAAGCCATGCGAATAGCGGGTTCGCCCACGTACAGAACGGTCTGCTGCGGAAATTGTTTGAACTGCCGGTATACCCCGAGGCAGTACTCGGCCATCCGCAAGGGCATCTCGGAATCGTTGCTGCTCTGCAACTCTAATTGCGCGAGGGCACCGTCGGCTGTCTCCGCGAGGAGATCCATACGCGGATTCTGAATTTTCGGAAGCTCAATATCAAGCCACCTGGCCATGGCCGCTCCCGTCAGATCTTCGAAAAGGTTCTCGGCAGATCCTCGCAAAAGCGTCTTGAGCGTGACATCGTAGTCCTGCATAGACCTCCTACTGTCACCGCGCGACGTGACGAGCAATGAGCGCACGGTGCAAGTTGTTAATCACATGGGCCGGGTGTCCACCGAAAGGTGAACACCCTCGGAGAACCCCGTTTCAGAACGGAACTATACGGCTTTGGCGTGTCCCTTAACTAGATAAACAACTTTAAATCAATCAGTTGAGGATATTACGGATGATTGCGATGCCCGAAAACCGTGTCCGTTTTCAGATGGGGAATTGGTGGCTCGAATCGGCATCATTCCACTCCCAGGTTCCACGCAAATCCGCAGTGCTGAAAGGGCCGCCGTACTGATACCAGTCGCAATCTGGAACCATGTCCTTGAAACCAGCATTCCCCAATCGCCGGCCAGGGTGATCGACGACTCATGTGAAGCATAGACAAGCCAGTCTGATTCTGCCGACGTCCAGTATCCTTCGGCGCCATTGTAGTGGGGCTGAAACAAAGCAAGCTCCAACTCGTACTCATCGCCGCTGTGTTCTCGCAGTTCCCAAATTCGATTGATCCGTCTCCGAGTAAGCAACTCTCGGAGGACCGCCTCTTTGACGCCGTCAAAATAGTCGGTGTGGAAAGCGAGCAGGCCTGGCGGCAGATCCTTGCTTTTCAGCGGGTACCAGTAATCACCGTCAGCTCCCCATTTAGTCTTCAACTCTGCCCAGATGCGATCCGTCTCATTTTTGACGAGCGTACGGCGAAACGGCAGGGGTGTGGGGGCGTCGATATCGTCGACTGAGAGGGAACGGATATACGTAATGAACTTGTCCCTTTCTTCAGCAATTGCCGCAGCAGCGATCGCGTTTTGTGGCGCTGCTGTGAGATTGCTGTCGGCATTTTGGGTGGCGGTTGCCATCGCCTCCACCAATAAATCAGCGGAGCTCGCGTTCTCCGGTGTCAATGTTTCGACAGCACGTAGGATAGCCTGAAGGATCAAATAGCGCGGAAAGGTGTTGTAGGCCTCCAGCGAATAATCCCCCTCAGACCGAGGCTGCTCGCGCTGGAGTGCTTCGTAACGACCACACCATTCGGAGAACTGCTCCTGACAGTATCGCCTTGCGAGCGTGTGAACTGCCTGCCTCTCGTTCATAAAACTCGATTGGAGTATATGTCATCAGTGTTCGCATTTCTATCTGGCCGGTTTCCTACCCGGGCGACCAGCATGAGAGATGGAGCGGTCCGGTGTGGCGAGGGATTTCCAGAGTTCAACCGGATCGATTCCCAGCCGCTGAGCATTCCCTTCCGCCAGACAGATGCGTGCGACGAGGCCCTCACAACGCGCCCGGAGGGCAGCGATCTCGTGATCGCGATCCCGTAATGAGTCGGCTTGAGATCGTCGAGCCGTCTCCCGCAACGAAAGTTTGCCTGCCTGCGCTTGCTGCTTCGCCGCCGCACCGACTTCGATATCGAGGCTGTACTTTTTCAGAGTTTTGCGATCAAAGCCGGTCTGCTTCGCAACCGCCAATACGTTAAGCGGCGCTTCTTCCGCGGACTTGTCCACAGCGGCGGCGAGATAGTCTCTAACAGCCCTGCGGACGTCGTCCTCTACAGGCGGGCGCGCCACGTTCCATCCTTCACCGGAGCCTCGAAACGGGACGCCCTTCCAGCGTTGGGGCGCACGATGGTTGCCCCGCCGCGGGCGTCTGCGGCCAGGACTCTCTCGACTCCGGCCAGCGTGGCCTTTGCGTCGGCAATCCAGCTTTCCGAAAGGTCAACCCCTCCACGCGACTTTTGCGCCTCCGCGTGCTGCAGCGTCTGCTGTGTCCTCGCTCGTAGCTGGATCAGGTTCTGACGGTGAACATCGTTCGCGGTATCGAACAGATAATCATCGCAGTCCTTTACGCAGTTGAGCATCTTTGGGCAGGGCGACACTTTGAAGTCATGCACGCAAAGGCCGAGCGGCGTCACGTGAACCGCCTGTAGCTGCCCATCCAAGAAGGCGTCGCGGACGTCATCATGCAGGTTGAAGTACAACTCGGCAACGC
>JALYZH010000184.1 GCA_030948945.1 Gemmatimonadota bacterium
CCTCGTTCCAGTTGGCCGATCCGAAGACCTTTCCCCCCAGTAAATTCTTGGCCAGCATGCGGGTAAACCCGTTGAGGCGCATGACCTCGGCGTTCCACATCCCCATCACGTGCAGGCAGCCGGCGTGTCTGGGATTGATCTTCAGGCACTCGAGGGCGTGGTCGCGAACATCGGTCGCGTACTTGATTCGCGCGCGCGGCCCCTGGGTGAGCGCGTTCTTACCGAGCGCTCGCGCAAGATTGAAATGCCCCTCGGCGTCCGCGGGATTCACTTCGACAGCACGTCGCGCGTAAAGCTCCGCGCTCTTGAACTCGTTCTCACGCGTGCGGTCGTTGCGCTCGGCCTGGCCGAGATCCACCGCGGATCGGGACGCCTTCCAGAGAGCCTCGTAGCTCTTCGGATCCACCTTTATCGCTTCTTCATAGTGGGCGAGTGCGGCGGGAGCGTTCATTGCGACGTATTCTTTGTCGCCGAGCGCGATGTGATCTGCCGCGGTCTGAGCGCCCGCTGCGGAAGCGGCCAGCATCATTCCGACCGCAAAGTACCGAAAAGAGCGCATAAGAACTCCGATGGCTGTTGGAGGTTTGATTCCGATCTATACACTGCCCGGGCCTAAATGATCGTACCCCGTCTGATCGAACGCAAACGCAATGGTGAGAGACTCGAGTCCGAGGAGCTGAGGGAGCTCGTTCTCGCGTATGCGGCGGGACAGGTACCCGACTATCAGATGGCCGCGCTCCTCATGGCCGTGTACTTCCGGGGGTTCGATCGCGGTGAGATGAACGCGCTGATGGATGCTATGATCGAGAGCGGCAAACGGCTCGATCTGTCGCGGCTCCCGATGCCCCGTATCGACAAGCACTCGACGGGCGGAGTTGGCGACAAAGTCTCGCTGATCCTGGCGCCGTTGATCGCGTCGCTTGGCGTGGCGGTGCCGATGATGTCAGGGCGCGGTCTCGGACACACGGGAGGTACGCTCGACAAGCTCGAGTCGATACCAGGATTTCGCACCTCTCTGACCCTGGCCGAGACGGAGAGGCAGATCGCGAGAATCGGGTGTGCGATGCTGGGTCAGACGGAAGAGATCGTGCCGGCCGACCGGAAGATCTACGCGCTGCGGGACGCCACCGCGACGGTGGAGGTAATCCCGCTGATTGCCGCAAGCATAATGAGCAAGAAGATCGCGGAGAGCCTCACCGGTCTGGTGCTCGATATCAAGCGCGGGTCGGGATCGTTCCTTCCCGAGCTGGAGCGAGAGATCGAGCTCGCGCAGGCGATGATCGATCTGGGAGTGGAGCACGCGTGCCCGGTGGTGGCGCTGGTCACCGCGATGGATCGCCCTCTCGGTCACGCCTGCGGAAATGCGCTCGAGGTCGCGGAAGCAATCGAGGTACTAAGGGGAGCCGGGCCTCCGGATCTCATCGAGGTCACCTTCGCGCTCGGCGCGGAGATGTTGCTTCTGGGGACGCTCGCATCGACGAGCGAAGGTGCGCGGGCGATGATGGACGCGGCAATCCGGTCCGGCAAAGCGCTAGGAAAATTCGAGGAGATCATAACCGCGCAAGGCGGCGATGCCGGGGTGCTCAGAGATCCGCTGCGCCTCCCACAGGCCCCTCATCGAGGCGATTTCACAGCCTCGCGTGGAGGAGTGGTGCAATCGGTCGATCCCCGCGCGGTCGGCTATGGGGTAATCGCTCTAGGCGGGGGGCGACGGAACATGGAGGAGAAGGTGGATCCGTCGGTGGGTTTCGTGATCACGGCGAAGCCCCAGGATCGCGTGTCGAAGGGTCAGATTCTGGCGACGATATACGCGCGCAGCAAGAAGGATCTCGATGCCGGCCGGTCGGTGCTCGAACAGGCGATCGTGATCGCCGAATCAGCCTCTCCGCCACTGCCGCTCGTGTCGCACCGGATCACCGTGAGAGGAGTGGAAGCGCTCTCTTAAGACTGCGTGCCTCTCACGAGTTCCTCCCGCGTTTTCGGCTGGCGATTAATTGGCCGGTAATAGCACCGATTCCTATTAGGAGGGAGCTGAAGACCGGGCCGATGGGACTCGACAGGGTCTTCGTGGCGATCAGTGCTGCAGCGAGGAACCCCACTTCGGTACCGAGGATCGTCAGAAGCAAATCTTCCCGCGCTACCCAGCCGCGCTGTGCTGCGAGTCGCGCTGAGAGAGCGGCTCCGATCAGTCCGCCGATCACTCCGCCGAGCATGACGCCAGGGTGAGGTCCAAAGAAATGTCCGATCATGGAGCCAATCGCCGCGCTTATTCCGGTTACGATCGTGCTCACAACGAAGAGTGCTGATCGCTTCATTCAACTTCGCCCCCTCGGCGCGCAGGAGATCACGCAGGATGTAGCGATGACACTTGGTCCCGTCGGCGCGCGGAGCAAGCTCCGGTGTCCACACGTCGAAGTAATCGCGACGGGCATAGTCCTCTTTCTTCACGCCTCGCTCACGAGCGCCAGGAGCTTTTTCGGCGCCGTCATTCTGTATCCGTCGCGCAGCAGATCTTTCAGCTCTCCCCAATCGCAGTCGCCGTCGAGCCACACGCCGATCCAGCCGCCCGGTCCAACGTACGGTGGCGAGAAAAAGCGGTCGGGCGCGGCGTCGATCATCAGGCGCTGGTTCACGGCTTTCGCTTTACACCAAACGGCGTGCCGGCCGGCTCCATGGTGGTTATTGGCGTGGGCATACATGGCGAAAATTTTGTTCTTCACCCGGAAGGTGGGCTCGCCCCACGCCTCCACTTCATGAGCTTCGGGAAGCGCGAGGCAGAGCTTGCGGAGGCGCGAGAGGGGGCTTGGGGGCATTTAACTAATGGTGGGCTCCACGTTACCGTGCAGCTTCTTCCGCCTGGTCGAGGTGCCGGTGCTCGTGTCGCGAGACAATCACCAGCGCTGAATAGGCATTGTACTTCATGCGCCCACCAAAAGGGGAGATGATCTTCACCCCATCGATTGGAAGTCCATCCGCCGACTGTGTCAGCGAGATGAGCTCTCCCTGAAGCCGGACGAAATCAGAAAGAATCTCGGTCCGCGACCGACCAGCCTTGGGGACGAACGCAGGCATTGTTTTCACTCGCCCGATACGGAACTTTCCCACGTGCCGCAGAGGTCCGATCATCTTCGACATGAGCCAGCCGAGCGCGTCACGTCGATAATGCTTATGCGGAGCGCGACGAGTCTCCCCTGCCGAGGCGATCGCATCGCGCAGCAGCGGCACGTAAGCGCGCGATGTGAGGTTGAGGTGCTCGACGCATTCTGACGCCGACCAGCGATCCGCCTGAGGTCGCCTGTCCCAGTCGGCTTCGGAAAGCTTGTCGGTGAGTCGGCGCAGCCGCGATTGTGCCGACTCCAACGAATCAATTATTTGTGCGAGCTGTTTTTGCACTGCTACCTCACCGTGAAACTGGTCGCGGTCACCGAAATCGTGGCGGAGCTGGCGCCAGCACCAGGACGTCGCCAGTCACCTCAAAGCGGGATGTAAGCACGTCGTCCGAACTGGTGCCGACAAACACCGTAAACGTTCCCGGCTCTACGACGCGCCGCATTTGGCGGTCGTAGAGAGAGAGGGATTCCGGGCCAATCCGGAATGTGATCGTCCGCGTATCGCCAGCACGCGATGCAATGCGCTGGAATCCGACTAACCGTTTAGTGGGCTCTTCCACGCTTGCAACGTCATCCCGCACGTACAACTGAACGACCTCGTCACCGCCGCGATCACCGGAGTTCCTCACATCTACCGAAACCTCGAGAGAATCACCGGCGGCGATCTTCGCCGTAGAGAGTCGAAGATTGGAGTACGTGAACGTCGTATAGCTGAGTCCGTATCCGAATGGGAAGAGAGGGCTCGAGGGAAGGTCCAGGTACTTCGACGTGTAGTGGTTCGCGGTATCGGAGGGGCGGCCGGTGTTGCGATGATTGTAGTAGATGGGAATTTGACCAGTGACGCGTGGGAAAGTCGCGGGCAGCTTGCCGCCGGGGTTGTATTCTCCGAACAGAACATCGGCGACCGCTGCGCCGTGCTGATTGCCGAGGAACCAGCTCTCGATGATTGCCGGGGCTTCGCGAGCCAACTCCGGAATCGCGAGGGGTCGCCCATTCATCAGCACCACCGCAACCGGTCTGGGTGTGGTATCGGTCTGTACGAACGCCGTGCTTCGCCGCGCCGCGTGCAGCACCGCCCGCGCCAGCTCCAGCTGCGATCCCGGCAATTCGATCGACGAGCGGCTCGACGCCTCACCCGACATGTTTTCTCTCTCTCCCAGAACCAGCACGATGGCATCTGCCTGAGACGCCGCGGCGCGTGCCGCACCGAACCCCGTAGTATCGGCGGTATCGGCCGGACACCCGCGCGCGTAGATCATTTTTGCGGATGGACCGAGCGCGGCGCGAACCCCCGCCAGCACACTGAGCGCTTCTTCGCGACGTCCGTCGGCAGACCAATTGCCGAGAGACGAACGTGCATCATCGGCGAGCGGCCCGATGACGGCGATGGTGGGAACATCCTTTCGCAACGGCAGCGTCTTCGCTGCGTTCTTGAGGAGCACGATTCCTTCGCGCGCCGCGAGGCGGCTGGCGAGCAAATGTTCCTGAGCGAGCGTATAGCGCCGCTCGCGCGCAACGTCGTTGAACCGGTACGGATCCTGAAAAAGTCCCATCGCGTACTTGATGCGCAGCACTCTGCGCACCGCTGAATCCACGAGCGCTTCGGGAACTCGTCCCGCGCGGACCGCAGCGCCAAGACTATCCACGTAGACACCATCCGCCATGTCGACGTCGACTCCGGCGCGAATACCGAGAATTGCGGCCGCACCTGTCGTCGCGGCAACTCCGTGCGGGACGAGCTCGGAGACGCCACCCCAATCGCTGACCACCGCGCCGTTGAAGTGCCAGCGATCGCGCAGCACGTCGGTGAGCAACCAGTCACTCGCGTGCGACGGACTGCCGCCGAGGTCGTTGAACGATGGCATCACGAACGCGGCACCGGCTTTGACGGCCGCTTCGTAGGGCGGGAGATAGGTCTCCCACAGCGTCCTTTCGCCAAGCTCTACGCTGTTGTAATCGCGCCCGCCCTCGGCGCCTCCGTACGCTGCGAAGTGCTTGGCTGTCGCCAACAACGCGTCGGATGCTCCTAAGTTCAGCGCGCCGTCGCCGCCCTGAAATCCGCGTACGCGTGCTGCCGCCATGACGCTTCCGAGATACGGGTCTTCTCCCGCGCCTTCGGAAATGCGTCCCCAGCGCGGATCCCGCGCGATGTCCACCATCGGCGCGAATGTCCAATGGAGACCGTGCGCTGTCGCTTCGACGGCGGACTGTCGAGCGGAAAATTCCACGCGCGCCGGATCGAAGCTCGCGGCCTCGGCAAGCGGAATAGGATAGATGGTGCGGAAACCGTGAATGACATCGAGCGCGAAGAGAAGCGGAATCCTGAGCCGCGATTCCTGCGTCGCGATCCGCTGGAGCTCGCGGGTGTATTCGGCGCCAAAAATTCCGAGGAACGATCCGACGCGTCCGGCGCGAATGAGTGCGTCTCCGCCGGCTGGAACACGAGGGCCCGTTTGTGTGCCCATGCCGGGAGACTGATTTAGCTGCCCGAGCTTCTCGTCGAGCGTCATCAGCTTGATGATGGAATCGGCGAACTGGGAGGCACGCGCGGAAGTAAGTGGCGACTCGCGAGCCGGCGTTGGCGGCGTGGCTGGCGCAGGTGGAGGCGCCACTTGCGCTATCAGAGCGGAAGCCAGGTTGCAGAGGACGCCGGCCAGAAGTGCCGGCAGGAGTTTGCGTCTCATTTCACGCGTACCGCCGCGCATTCGTGAAAGTCCATTATCATTTGGTGTGGCATCGAGAAATAGTACATCATCGATACCATTCGAGCATCTTTGGACCGGACGTGCCGAGAAGGCTACCGCACGTTATCCGAAGGAAGCTCGTACCACACCTCGACCTCGTACCCGTCGGGATCGGCGAAAAACACGTACGGCTCCCCGGGCACGAACTCTCCGCGATGGAGAATCTTTCCGCCCGCGCGCTCGATTGCCACCGTTGCCTCGTCGATGTCGCCGGCGTGGGCGAGGCGAAACCCGAAGTGCTTGATGCCGCCGGATATCCCGACGTCGACTGTGCCTTCCTCGAGGACGAGGATATCACGCGCGCCAGGAGTCTGCGCCTGAAGGAAGTTCTTCTCCCGGTAGACGGCCAGCATCCCGAACACCTCGTGATAGAACCGGAACGATCTCTCGAGATCCGTCACGGTGAGCGCCAGGTGGGTGAGTCCGAGAGTCCTGATCATAGGCCCTACTGGGTGGTAGTGCTCTCTATTTAGAAGAGAAACGGCACCCATTCAAGAGAATGATTGCCGTTCGGGATCACGGGTTGGGAGAGTCTCCCACGACCTCGACGCCACAGCAGTACATTTGCTCTTCCAAGGCGGAGAGCAGACCCGTGGGGAACGAACGAATCAACGCGTTCAGCGATGGAGTGATCGCGATTCTTATCACGATCATGGTGCTCGAGCTGCGCGTACCCCACACCACTGACCTCGCCGCGCTCCGCGAGCTGCTTCCGGTCTTCCTCACCTACGTCCTGAGCTTCATCGTACTGGCGATCTACTGGAACAACCATCACCACATGTTCTACCTCACCGACCGCATCACCGGTGGAATTCTCTGGGCCAACCTGCACTTGCTGTTCTGGCTCTCACTGATGCCGTTCGTCACGGGGTGGATGGGCGAAAATCATTTCGCGCCGCTTCCTACGGCGCTCTACGGCGTGGTGCTCAGTTTCTCCGGATTTGCCTACTACATCCTCGAGCAGACGATCATAAGAAGCCAGGGTCCGAATTCCCGGCTCAAGGCGGCGGTGGGCAGCGATGCCAAGGGCAAGATTTCAGTCGTACTCTACCTTGCGGCCATTCCTCTGGCGTTCGTACATCAGCTGCTCTCGGACGCTATTTATGTATTGGTCGCATTCATGTGGCTGGTACCCGATCGGCGGATCGAGGAGCGATTTGCGCGAGCGGAACGAGGGGAGGAGAGACCGTGACGGCCGCCAACTCAAACGAAGGGACAGCAGAGCGGGAAACTCGCGAGCTCTATCGCCAGTTGCTGGAGACATGGAATAAAAGGAACGCGCGCGACTACGCGCTACTCTTCGCGCCCGACGGAAGCCTCGTCGGGTTCGACGGGACTCAGGTATTCGGTCAGATAGGTATCGGCGCGCACCTCAGCGAGGTCTTCTCGCACCATCAGACGGCGCGCTACGTCTCCATAGTGCGCGAAGTTCGAAGTCTTACAGAAGGCGCTGCGATCCTCAGCGCCGTTGCGGGCATGGTCCCGCCAGATGCGGACGACATTAATCCCGAAACGAATGCCGTGCAGACGATGGTCGCAGTGCAAAGATCGGGGACGTGGAAGATCGCCCACCTTCAGAATACTCCGGCGGCGCTTGACGGCAGGCCGGACGATGCAAAAAAGCTCACCGAGGAATTGCGGGCAGCCTTAAGGAAGCAGGGTGGCGCAGCATAGGTCGCAACGCGCCGCATCCCCCACACAGCCGGAACGTACATGACGCTCGACGATATTGTCGATGAAGTGCAGCGCTCGCTTTTTTCCCGACGTGATTTTCTCTTGCGTGCGGGAAAGTACGGGCTCGCCCTTTCGGTAGCAGCGCCGAGCCTTCGCGATCTGCTTCGAGCGCAACGAGATCTTCCCACCGCGGACGACCTGAGCCGAGGAATTCTCGGCGCTCCGATTCGTGCGGATATGTACTCGGGTCTTCAGTGGCGCATGCTCGGCCCGTTCCGTGGAGGACGGGTCGCCGCTGCCACTGGCGTTCCAGGACGACCCAACGAGTTCTATTTCGGCGCCGTGAACGGTGGCGTCTGGAAAACGATCGATGGTGGGCGAGTATGGACGCCGATCTTCGATTCACACTCGACGGCGTCGATTGGCGCGATTGCGGTGGCGCCTTCGCAGCCGAACACGATCTACGTAGGAAGCGGAGAGTCGACGCTCAGAGATTCCGTCGGCTACGGCAACGGCGTCTACAAGTCAGCCGATGCCGGCCACACCTGGACGCACCTCGGGCTCGATGAGACGCACCACATCGGCAAGATCGCGGTCGACCCTGGAAACCCCAACAAGGTTTTCGTCGCGGCGATCGGAAAGCTCTACGCGGCAAACAAGGAGCGCGGCGTTTTTCGCTCCACCGATGGCGGGCGCAGCTGGCAGAAAGTGCTCGGCGACGAAAACGTGGGCGCTGTCGAAGTGGTGATCGACCCATCGAATTCGAACGTCGTCTATGCCGGGCTTTGGAACACTCGTCGTCCGCCGTGGTTCACATACGCGCCGACGAATGGCCCCGGCGGCGGAATCTTCAAATCGACGAATGGAGGAGGCACCTGGACGCAGCTCACCAACGGATTGCCTGGAGAGGGAATTGGTAGAACCGGCATCGCAATCGCGCCGACAAATCCGAACCGCCTCTACGCCGTCGTCGACTGCCTTGTACCGGAGGCTCCGCCCCAAGTCGAGCCGCCGCTCGGAACTCCGGCGCCGCAGCCGGCCCCGGCAGGAGCGCGCCCTTCGAGTCCCCCTCCGGGCCAGGGAGGATTCTTCCGTTCCGACGATGCGGGTGCAAGCTGGACTCGGTTGTCCAACGACCCCGCGCTGTGGGGTCGCGGCTGGTACTTCGAGAAGCTGGCCGTGGATCCGCAGAATCCCGACATCGTCTACGTTCCCAACGTCGCGGTCAATCGAACGACGGACGGCGGCAAAACCTGGGTCGTTCTGCGCGGATCGCCGGGCGGGGACGATTACCATCAGCCCTGGATATCGGCTGATGATCCGAACACGATGATCGTCGCCAGTGATCAGGGAGCCATCATCACGCGAAATGCGCGTGCGGATGATCCGAGCGATGTGACGTGGAGCTCCTGGCTCAATCAGCCCACGGCCCAGATCTATCATCTCTCGGTCGACTATCGCTTTCCATACTGGGTTACCGGCGCACAGCAGGATTCCGGCGCGATTGCGGTCAGGTCGCGTGGCAAGTTCGCCCAGATCTCGATGCACGATTGGGAGCCAATCGCGCCGGGAGGCGAGAGTGGCTACACAGCAGGCGATCCGTTGAATCCGGGTTTGGTCTACGGAGGCGACGGACAGCGATGGAATCTCGACGCCAACATTCCAATCGAGAACACGACCAGTCCGAAATCACCCGAGCCCGCACGTGGAGACTGGACGCAGCCCCTCGTGTTTTCCAAGGCTGACAAGAAGGATCTGTACTACGCCAACCAGTTCGTGTTCAAGACCAATGACGGCGCAAAGACCTGGAAGCAGGTCAGTCCTGATCTCACCCGTCAGGAAGTCTTCGCTCCGCCGACGCTCGACGCGACCACCGCTGCCTGGACCGATCGCAACGGCAAGCGCGGAGTCGTCTACACGATCGCTCCGTCGCCGATCCGCGGGCCGCTGGTGTGGGTCGGCACCGACGACGGGTACGTCCACCTCACGCCCGACGAAGGGAAGAGCTGGCAAAACGTAACTCCGGGCGCGATCACGCCGTGGAGCAGGTTGACGATGATCGAGGCATCACACTTCGATACGAGCACTGCCTACGCGAGCGTCGACCGGCACCAGCTGCAGGATTTCGAGCCTTACATCTATCGCACTCGCGACATGGGTAAGACCTGGCAGAAGATTACGAAAGGACTTCCACCTGGCGTGTACGTGCACTCCGTGAAGGAAGATCCGATGCGCCGAGGACTTCTCGTCGCCGGTACCGAGCGCGGCGTTCACATCTCGTTCGATGACGGAGACAGTTGGCAGTCGCTCCAGCTCAACTTGCCCGTGACGTCAATGCGCGATTTCGAGATCTACGGCAACGACCTCATTCTTGCGACTCACGGGCGCGGATTCTGGGTGATCGACGATATAAGCTCACTGAGACAATTGAGCGATGCCGTCACACGGGACGATGCCTACCTGTTCAAGCCGTCCGATGCGATCAACTTTATCGAGGGGACTGACAACGGGACGCCGTTGCAGAAAGACGAGCCCCACGCCGAGAATCCGCCGAACGGCGTTATGGTCGACTATTACCTCAAGAGGACGCCGAGCAGTCCAGTCGTGATCGAGATCGCCGACACCAACGGGGTGGTAGTGCAAACATTCTCGAGTGATCCCAAGCCTCTGCGGCCGCCCACCAGTCCGCGAGGCCGCGCGCAACCGCGCATTCCGCGCGTATCTCCGCTGTGGCAGACACCTCCTGTCGTGGCGTCGGCGCTTGCGGGGATGCACCGCGTCACGGGGACACCGGCGCTGGATGATGGCGGACCGCTCGACAGGCGGTACGTCGGAAACTTCACGGCGAAGCTCACCGTAAATGGAAAGAGCTATTCGCAATCGTTCAGGGTGTTGCCGGATCCCAGAGACAGCGGGGGAACCTCCGCGCGGTAGTTGGGCGCGCCCGAGGGATTTACACCTTCGTCACGCGTCCTTTACAGCCCCTGCTGGGGCGGTCGAGTACGTTCGACCTTCCCGCACATTCTGGCGGACGAACCTCGTCCCGCTTGATTGTGTCCAACTAACAACTTCTTCGTTTCCACTATGCTGCTCTCGTCTTGCCGAGCTCGGCTCGGATTTCTGCAGGGAGTGATGTCCTTTCTGACCCTCGGCGCCACTGCGAATCTGCAGGCTCAGACAGCCGGCGCCGAGACTCGCCTCGAGCGCCTCGGCAATGGCATCTACGTAATTCTGCACCCCGATGCGACGACAGACTGGTCGACCAATACCACTGATTGGCCACACAGCAATGTGGGAATCATCATCGGCGATACCGCCGTACTCGTCGTAGACTCGGATTACCTGCCGTCGCGAGCGAAGGCCGATATTGCATTGATTCGCACGATCACCCGCAAACCCGTTCGGTACCTCGTCAACACCCACTGGCACGGCGACCACACTCACGGCAACTCAGTCTATCGGGACTCCTTTCCGGGAATCGCGATCGTTGGCGCGCGTGACAACCGCGACCTCATCGAAATCAACCAGGCGCGCTTTCCAGCGTTCATGACTCCAGGGAGTGTGCGGGGGCAGCAGATCCGCGATCTGGAGCAGCTACGCGCGCGCGGCCAGGATTCCGCCGGGCACGCGCTGTCTCCAAGCGAACGAGCGAGACTCGCGCTCAACATCAGCCAGCGCCGCGGTGAGATCGAGGAATTGTCGAAGCTGAAAGTTGCTCCGCCGACATTGCTGTTCGACAAGGAGCTTCGGATCGATCTGGGCAACCGGCCAGTTATTCTCCACAACTGGGGGCGCGCAAACAGCCCGAACGATGTGTCCATCTACGTCCCCAGCGAGAGAGTTCTCTTCACCGGAGACATTCTCGTTCATCCAGTTCCATATGCCTGGCGCTCGTATCCGACGCATTGGAGAAGAGTTCTCCGCGAAATCGAGACGATTCCCGTCGTGGCCCTCGTTCCCGGACACGGTCCGGTGCAGCACGATCACGGATACACACGGCTCGTGCGCGAGCTGATGGACTCGACATTGGCAAGAACAAAGGCAATCGTGCTTCGGGCTGGCACCGTCGACAGCGTGAAGAAGAGGCTGGACCTGAGCGACTTGCGAGCTCGCTTCGTCCGTCCGGACGATTCCCTGGCGCGCGTCCTCTGGGATGACTCCATCAAGGACGGACTCGCGGGCCGGGCCTACTACTGCTCGATAGGCTACGATTGTTGAGCGTGGGCACCTATTGCACCAGCGGTGTAACAAATCAGAACGGCCCTCCGTACGTAAAATTGTTTCTCACGCCGAATGAGCTTACCAATCATGCGTAAATCCCACTGTGCCAGCTTTGCTTTTTTCTTCGTCGCCTGCGCGCTACCGGTAGTGAGTTCTGCCCAGCCGGCGGCCACAGCAACCCCAGTGACGGCGAGAGTGGCGGCCCTTCACTCGCTACTCGGCGAACAGTGGGAGTACACTCTTCGCACCTCTCCCGAATTCGCGTCGATCCTCGGTGACAAACGCTACAACGATCGGCTCAGCGATTTCTCGCAAGCTGCAATCGACAAGGACCTCGCGCAGACTCGGGTCTTCCTTGCGAAATTCGAAACGGTCGACGCCGCTGGTTTCCCTGAGCAGGAGAGGCTCAATCGCGACCTGATGGTGAGGAACCTTCGTCAATCGCTCGACGCCGCGAAGTTCAGGGATTGGGAGATGCCGGTCAACCAGATGAGCGGTATCCACATCGACGCGCCGCAGCTCGTGACGTCGCTGTCCTTCGAGACGGTCAAGGATTACGACGACTACATCGCGCGACTGAAGCAGGTGCCGCGAGTATTCCGGGAAGTGACGGTTCAGATGCAGAAGGGAATGGGCGAAGGCCTGATACCGCCAAAAATTCTGCTCGTGCAGGTGGCCAAGCAGGCGAACGATCTGGCGACACAGAAGCCTGAAGACTCACCTTTCGCTGTCCCGACGACGAAGTTCCCGAAGGCGTTTTCCGCGGCCGATCAGCAGCGTCTCCGCGAGGGAGTGCTCGGCGCACTTAGGGACAGTGTGTTGCCGGCGTACGCGACGTTCACCGCTTTCGTGCGGGATGAGTACGCTCCGCGCGGAAGGACGGAGATCGGAACCTGGGCTCTTCCGAACGGTGAGGAGCGTTACGGATTCGCCGTCCGCAGCTCGACGACGACTAGTCTCACCCCCGACGAGATTCACGCTCTCGGCCTGCGTGAAGTCGCGCGCATCGAAGCCGAGCAGCTGGTAATTGCGAAGAAGCTGGGCTTCTCTACGGTGCGGGCGCTGCGCGATTCGATTCCGAAGATGGCGGCGCTGCACCCGAAGTCACGCGAGCAGATACTCGACGAGTATCGACACTACGTCGACCAGATGTCCGCCAGGTTGCCGACGCTGTTCGGAAGGTTGCCCAAGGCGAAGCTGGAAGTGATGCCCATCGAGCCATTCCGCGAGAAGGAAGCTTCGACTTCATACAATCAGGGAACGCCCGACGGCTCCCGGCCCGGCCACGTGTTCGTCAACACGTATGACTTCCCGAATCAGTTGACGATCAACAACGAGTCGACCGCTTATCACGAAGGAATTCCCGGTCATCACATGCAGATCTCCATCGCCCAGGAGCTTCCGGAGCTTCCTCCATTTCGCCAGCAGGCGAACTACACAGCGTACGTTGAAGGTTGGGCTCTATACTCGGAAAGACTGGGGAAGGAAATCGGATTCTACCAGAACGCGTACAACGACTACGGCCGGCTCGACGACGAGATGTTGCGCGCGATTCGCCTGGTAGTCGACACCGGGATTCACGGGAAAGAGCACTGGACGCGGGATCAGGTGCTGCAATTCTTTCGCGACCACTCGAGCATCAACGAGGCCGGAATTCAGGCGGAGACCGACCGCTACATTGCGTGGCCGGCTCAGGCGCTCGCTTACAAGGTCGGTCAGCTCACGATTCTGCGTCTGCGTGAGAAGGCGCGACAGGCGCTCGGCGACAAGTTCTCAATCAGTTCTTTCCACGACGAGCTGCTTAGTGCCGGCGCGTTGCCGATGGACGTACTCGAGCAGAGGATGAACGACTGGATCGCGCGGACCGCTGGGAGGACCGACTGATTAACGCATGCTCGGCGTCCCCGAGTAGCCCGTACACGTTGACCTCGCCCTTCGCACCAACGAACACCCGACCATCCGCGACGGTCGGCATCGCGAACCGAAGCGCTGTTCCGGCGCGATCGCGCGACGCATTCATCTCACTGTTGTACAGCTCGCGACGGACATCGCTCGCGTCATACGCGTGCAGCACCGCTTGCCTGTCCGCACCGCGCCAGGTGCGCGTCTGGATCGCCCAAATGATTCCGTTAGTAAGGCCGTTGGCCGAGACGACTGGCGTGGCGCCAGGGTCTGCTGATATGGTAGGTCCGAGCGCCGGGGAAGACTCCATCTTACCGCCGACGATGCGGTACGCCTTCAGGACATCGTTACTGCCCCAGACATAGAGCGTGTGGTTCCAGTACGCCGACGCGCCAAAACCGCTGCCGGAGGTCTTCAGGGTCTGCACCGCCTGGCCATCGTCCGCGGGACGATAGTGACCCATCCGGTCGCGATTGATGAGATACGACACGCCAGCCTTTCCGGTGACGAATAGCAGGCGCCGACGTGAGCCTGATTCGTCGGAGAAGAGTACTGGTCCGCTCGACCCCAGGTCGAGATCACGGCTCGAAAGCTCGGCCTGGTCGGAGGGCGTGAAGTAGTCCCGCACGACGAAGCCATTCGGGGTCAGGGCAAGCTTGAGCACGGTGTTACCGTAATCGGCCGGTGATGCCTGATCGTCGAACGTCCCGTTTCCCGTGACGGCGTACACGTTTCCGGCGGAGTCCGCGGCAAGTCCGGCATCGCCTTGCCAGATACCTGCTTCGGAACCACCGGGCGTCGCGTTGAAGACGCCGAGCTGCTTGAGCGTCTTCGCATCGTAGGCGATGATCCAACCGTGATATGGGCCCACGTCGCACGTCGACGCCCACGACAGATACACGACGCCGCGGTCGAGAAGGAGCGTAGCTCTCGGATTCTCTCGCAGCGGGTCGAAATCGATCGCTCCACCTCGCGAGGCGGATCCGCTTCCTTTCACCGAAGCACGAATTTCTACCGGCGGTGCCTGCTCGGCGCCCGTCCGGATGTTCAAGGCGTGAAGACGCTGCACAAAGCGATGATCGCCTGACGTCGTCGGCTCCTTTGTTCGCATCAACACGTACATCGTACCCGCGCCCGCATCGATCACCGGCGTCGGCGTGATGCCAATCTCCGGCTTGATGAAAGGGCAGTTTGCATCGCGAAAGCTGACTGGCGTGATGTCAATCGACGGGTCGATGAAGCTGGTCTTCCAGAGCGGCGAGCCGCCGCGACTCGATGCGTCAAACGCATAGATGCTGCCGTGCTCGGTCGCCACGAAGAGAACGTCGTGGGTCCCGCTCCTGAGATCGAGCCTCGGCACATACAGCGGCTGCGCGTAAACATCGCCGTCGACCTGGAACGTCGCGACTTTGCCGAACGTCGAGCTGCGAACATTGCCGGGAGTGAGCACCCTCTCGGTTGTCACGGCGCCTGCGCGATCATTGCCGAACTGCGCGGTCGTTACCTGTGCAGACGAGACCGCCGAAAGGAGAACGCTGAGGGCAAGAATTTCAGCGAGGAGACTCGCGAATGATCTCATACCCTCAAGAGCCCTTTCGCTGCGCGAACAGCCACGCCCAGAATTTGGGGGAGTTGTACGTCGGGTCCCAGGCATTGTGCCCCGTTCCCGGAATCTCGGTGTACTGCACCCGCCCACCAGCGGCCTGCATAGCCGCGAACATCTTCCGGGAGTTCTCGACCGGAACCACCGGATCGACCTCGCCGTGGAATATCCACGTCGGCACTTGCCGTAGCTGACGCGCTATCGCGGAAAAATAGTCACCGCTGTCCGGTGGCACGATCGGATCGATCTTCCAGAAATACGGTGAGACCCAGCTGCATATCGGAGCGATGGCCGCGAACCGGTCCGGATTTCTGTAGGCGATATACCACGTCCCATTTCCGCCCATCGATAGGCCGGTCAGATATACTCTCGCCGGATCTGTCTGGTATTCGCGCGTCGTCTGATCCAGCGCCATCAGCGCAACCCGCGCAAGAGTTCCAGTCCAGGAAGATTCCGCGGTCGCTTGCGGGAACACGGCGATGGCGGGGAAGCGAGCGACGTTTTGACGGATCGCCGCCCCGACCCCGATCTGCGTCTGAAGGTAGCCATCGCTGCCACGCTCGCCCGCACCGTGTAGAGAGAGAATCACCGGCCAGCGCTGGCTGGGCACATAGGAGCCCGGAACAAAAATCTGGTATCGGTACGTCGTTCCGTTCAGGACGACGGATCGATTGAGAAAGCCGGTTTCGGTGCCCGCCTGATTCGGCGAAGCAACTGGCGGAGCGGGAAGATCGCTAATCGCATTATGAGCAACGACTTGCGCCGAGCAGGCCAATGGGAAAAAAGCAATCAACAACGACAAAATTGGACGCATTTCAAGGCTCAGGTGCGGGGAGACCGAAACAGGACAGACAGATATGCCCCAAAAACTTGCCTCTTGACAACCGGCCGTGACTGTTGAATTTTCAGCACGGTTGATTTTTCAACACTAAGACCGGATCCAGTATCTCTCTGGCTCCTTCGGGCGCTTCCCATGACTGTGACGCTAATGCCGAACAAATCAGAAACGGACACTGCCACTGCACTCTCACGACGTGAGAGACAGGTGATGGACATCCTTCACCGACGTACCGGAGCGACGGTGGCCGAGATCATGGCCGACCTCCCGGATCCGCCGACCTATTCGGCGGTGCGTTCAGTGCTCCGAATACTGGGAGAGAAAGACCTGATCAAGCACCGTGAAGACGGGCCGCGCTACATCTACTATCCCGTCAAGCCGACGGAGACTGCGCGCGAAGATGTGCTCGCTCACGTCGTCCGCACGTATTTCGGGGACTCCCCGGAGCAGGCTGTAACCGCGCTGCTCAGAATGTCTGACATTGAATTGAGCGAGGCGGAAATCAAGCGCCTGCGTAGCTCCATCCGTCGCGCTCGGCAGAGCGGGAGATAAGACCATGACCTCGAACTTCTTGGCAATGCTGGGCGGGTCGGCTGGGTCGAACATTCCGATGGCTATGCTGCTCGCCAAGGCGACGATCATTCTCCTGCTCGCGCTCGCCATGACGATCGTGATGCAGCGGGCCTCGGCCGGCGCTCGGCATCTCGTCTGGCTCGTGACAGTCGCGGCATTGTTGCTCGTCCCCGCGCTTACCGCGTGGGCGCCATTGCCGGTAAGAGTTCTTCCGGCTGTACGCTCCATTGCGGAGAAGGCGTCGCCGTTCTACGGATCGAAACACGAAGTCATCGGCAATCTCAAATCGGACGAGCCTTACAAAAACGGGGCAGTCACGGCGCCGAGCGCTCCGCAGGAACCGACTCCTTCGACGAATGCATTGAGCAGCATGATTTCGGGATCCACCCTCAGGAACGGCATCTCGATGCTGTTTCTCATCTGGGTCGCCGTCATGCTTGTCATCGCGACGTCCCTGGGGTACGCGACGCTCGTCGTGCGCCGGATCGTCCATCGCGCTCGTCCGCTCGACAGCACCGACTGGCTCAATCCTCTCTGGGAAGTCTCGGATAGACTCGAGCTCGAGGAACCGCCGCGCCTGCTGCGCAGCGAAGATGCGAAGATGCCGTTCGCATGCGGTCTGTTCCAAGCCACCATCGTTCTGCCCGCCGAATGCGACAACTGGTCGCTCGACCGTCGGCGCGCTGTCCTTCTGCACGAGCTCGCTCACGTCCGTCGTCACGATCTGATCGGTCACACGCTGGGCCGTCTGGCTTGCGCGGTGTACTGGTTCCACCCTCTCGTCTGGACGGCCGCCAAGCAGCTCCGTTCGGAGAGTGAGCGCGCGTGCGACGATCTCGCACTCGCCTGCGGCGCTCGCGCGGCCGATTACGCCGAGCATCTGCTCGACATCGTGACGAGCGTTCGGCGCGATGCGACGCCGTCCGTTGCGCTCGCAATGGCGAGGCGCAAGGAATTCGAGGGACGGATGCTGGCCATTCTCGATCCGGAGCTGCGTCACTCGAGTCCAAGCCGCAGGCAATCGGCGACACTGATCGGGTCCGTGGCACTCATCTCTATAGTGGTGGGCGCGGCTGCGCCTGCTCCGCGTGCCTCGATCGAGGCCCATCAGAGTGCGTCGCTGAAGTCCACGGAAGTTCAGAGCTCGCCCACGCCTGTGACGAAGGGCTATCCAGATTCTTACGAGATCATCGGCGGGTCGAAGACGCACACCAACACACAGACTGTGATGAGCGAGGCCGAGCATAAGGCTACGAGCATCTCTGAGCACACGTCTACGAGCATGAGTGCGCGCAGCTCGACGTGGATCGATCAAGGCGCGGCTGCAGCCGCTGCTACGGCGAGCGCGACAGCGACCGCCACCCCGGAGGGCTTGCTACGGGTATTGAAGCGGGGTATGTCGAAGGGCAGCGACGAGCGTCCGGCTCTTCTCGCGAAAATATTGAGCACCGATACGAGCCCGACCCTCCGCCGCATTGCCGCCTGGGGATTGGCGGAATACGCCGACAGTCAGGTAGCAGCGGACGCATTGGCCTCCGCTCTCCGCCACGACGCTAACGCGGATGTACGCGAGATGGCTGCCTGGGCGCTCGGTGACGCGAACAAGTCGTCGACGGCGGTCGAGGCACTCTCAGCGGCACTCCGCGGCGACGCGAGCGCGCAGGTGCGCGCGCTCTCGGCGTGGGCACTCGGCAATGTGGGAGATCGATCATCGACGGACGTCCTCGTCGCCGCGCTTTCGGATGCCAGCCCCGAGGTAAGGAAGCGCGCGCTGTGGGCGATTGGAAACTCCGGGCCAAAACAGGCTCCGCGCGCCGTCATCGCGCTCTTGTCCGATCGCGATCCGGAAGTCCGCGAGCTGGCAGCGTGGGTGCTCTTCGAGATCGAGGACCCCACCGCGATTCCCGCTCTCGAGGCGGCGCTGCGCGCCGAGAAAAACAACAAGAATCTTCAGATCGCTTACATCAAGGCGCTTGCCGCAACCGGCGAGAAATCGGTCGATGCCTTGAAAAGCCTTCTGGAATCGCCGGATCACGAGATCAAGTCGATCGCAGTGCGGGCTCTGGCGGGAGGCAATGCGACCGGTCCATGGCCATGGCCTTGGCCAGAGCCGCGTCCCTCTCCGTAATGTCGGGAGAGGGCGCCGGAGACCTGGCGCCCTCTCTTTTGAAGGTTAGTGCTGATTTTTCAACTTACCCCGCAGCGAGGCGGGCACATGAACGGAGTCATAATGCAGCGAGCTCTTGCATTGGCAATCGCGACTTTTGCGCTCTCGTCGCTGAACGGAGTCCCGGCGGTAGCGTACACTCGGGAGTCCGGCGACGCTGTTGGCTCGGCGCTGCGCGACCAACGCGCGCCCATAGATATCGCGGCGCTGCTCACCGCAGCTCGAGGCGCGCCTCCCATCATCTGTTCGCTCGCATCCCGAGCGATTAGCGGATACGGCTGGGGTGGGCGCGCCGATGCCCCGTCCACACCGTTGGGTTCCTTCGTTTCGGAAACCAGCTACGACTTCGAGCGCCAGGCATTCCCGACCGAGGACGTGCAGCGACTTCTCACCGGGCTGTCCTCAGACGATGCCTGCGTGCGCGAGATGTCCGTGCGGCTGATCGGAACACAGAAGCCGGCGATTGTTGCCAGCGAGCTCGTTACCAGACTTGGATCCTCCGATCCGGCGTTGCGCGCGGTATCCGCGTTCGGGCTTGGTCTCGTCGACGCGTCGACGAGTGTCGATCCGCTCATTCGGATGCTGCGCGATCCCGTGGCCGACGTCCGCGCAAACTCCGCCTGGGCGCTCGGCCGAATCGAAAGTGGTCGCGCACTCAGTCCGCTCGTCGGTCTCTTCAGCGACAACTCTGAAAAGGTGCGCGAAGCCGCGGTCGCCGCGGTCGGCCACATGGATTCCACCAGCACCATACCCGCGCTCATTCGCGTCGTCCGGCAGGATGATTCGCCGCGCGTCCGCCGGGTTGCAGCTTGGGCCCTCGGACAGCTCGAGGCGCGAGATGCGGTCGATGCGTTGAGTGGCGTCCTGGCTCACGATGCCGATCCCGCCGTACGTGAGATGGCAGCATGGGCGCTCGGCAGCATCGAAGACAAGCGCGCGGTAGCGCCGCTCGGTACCGCATTGCGCCAGGACAACGAAGACAGGGTGCGCGAGACTGCCGTCTGGGCAATAGGTAAGCTCGAGGATCGATCTTCGATCGACATACTAGGCGCGGCGACGACCGATCGGAGTCCGCGGGTGCGTGGCACTGCTGCGTGGGCCATTGGGCAGCTCGATGAAAGCGCCAAAGCGCCTCCGGGATTGCTGCGGCTGCTGAACGATCCCGATGCCGACACGCGACTCAAGGCGGCATGGGCTCTCGGGCAGGTCGAAGATGCGAACGCGCTTCCCGCGCTGCGTGACGCACTGCGAGCTGAAAAGAACGACCACGTTCGCCGCGCTCTCATCCGCGCGCTGATGAAATCCGGTGAGCGCTCCGAAGCAACGCTCACTCAGCTTCTCAGCTCCAACGACCCGCAGATTCGCGAAGCAGCGGTGCGCGGGCTGGCTGGACGCAACTCCTTTGATCCGTGGCCGTGGCCCTGGCCGCGTCCCCGTCCATTTCCCTGAGATCGACATGAACATGATTCGACTTGCACTCATCCTCCTGACTTTCAGCTGCGCCGAGCCGACCGCCAGCGCACCGCGGCCGGCGGTATCGACGAGCGCTGCGCAGCAGCAGGACAATTCGTACTCCATCAACACGGCGGAGCGGACGGTTTATGTGAAGCTTGCCCTGGTACGCAACGAGGGTGGCGAGCCTATCCGCTTGTTCGTGCGAAGAATGATCGAGAGTGCCGACTCAGCGAATGCACGGCGGCTGGTTATCGATCTACGCTCGATCGCCGGTGGCGATGCGCCTCTTTTGGTTCCGCTCATTCAAGGAATCGTGACGCGCGATCGTTTCGTGCAATCCGGAGCGTTGGTCGTCGTTGTCGGTCCCCACAGCTTTTCGCCGGCGCAGAATGCGGCAACGTTGCTGCGACGATATGCGAATCCGATCTTCGTTCGCGAGTTACCCGGATAGAGGTGGCCTCAGGCGCGGCGGTCGGGGGTAAATACGGGGAGTTGTTGCGCCTCGCAACACACAGAGAAACTTCGTGACTCACCAGTCGGAGAAACAGTCTCCTACAAGTGAGTCTCCATCTACGCAATCGAAACTGGCGGCGCGTTGCTCCGCGGGCCTGGCAACAGCTTCCGCTGCTCCAACCGACCAAAATCGCTGGCTGCATCGCGATTTCTTTCCTCAATATCTTGTGGCACGGTCACGGGGTTTTCAGGTCGTGGCATCCCGGAGTGAGAATCGCCTCCGTTCTCGTCGCGTCATACCTTCTGGTGACGGCGGCGGAATTCATCTGGCTACTGCTCACTACGCGAGAGCCCGTTGACATGGGATTTCCTGAGGAACCAGCCGCTACTCCGCGCCCTCCTGAAGTCGATCCGCTTGTAGAGCAGCTGCGCGTGGTGCCTGTTCCGGTGCTGAAGGAAGGAACGCTCCAGCTGGCCGACGCGATGCGGACTTTCGAAGCGGGAAGTGACGGCGCGTTCGTAAGTACGCTGCTTCGTCCCAGCGCGCTCGGAACTTTGTCCGAAGAACAGCGCGACGAAGAGATAGACCAGGAGAGCAAGGAGCTGCAGCAACACCACCTGGCGACATGGCGTGCCTATCGCGACCGATTCTACCGCCCTGCCAGAGCTTTTCGCGACGAGCTGCGCAAAAGGCTCGGCATCAAAAACTCGCGGAGAGAACCTGAAATCCCCGCGCTCGATCAGGCCGCTCTGACGGGCGCCAAGCCGATTACGGAAGCGGCGGATTATCTCACCCAGTTGGCAAACCGTCTTCCCTAGATAACTCGTCGCGCATCACGAGGTATCGACCGCGATTCTTAGCCGAGCGGTCAGTCGGTCCCTATATTCTGGTCGTGACCGGACGTAGCTCCTTTTCCCTTGTCGCCTGCGGAATTCTCCTCGCGGGCGTTGCAGCGAGCGCCACTGCACAGGTTGTCGCCATCGCCCCCGATGTCGCCGTCGGATGTGCGGCCCTGCGCAACCTGCAGCTCGCCGAGGTCCGTTTCACGGAAGTCACGGACGTTCCCGACTCGCTTCAGCACGGTGACAACGTGCGCGCACCACACTGCCGAGTGTCGGGAATAATTGGACGGAGCACGGCGTTCACGGCAATGCTGCCGAAGCAATGGAACCGGCGGATGCTGATGGGTGGCAATGGCGGATTTGCCGGCACAATCAGCCGGGGTGTCCTTGCAAATGCAACGCGGGGCTACCTGACTGTGAGCACGAATACCGGTCACGAACGCTCACCAGGAGGGGGTGCGCGCTGGGCGCTCAACGATCCGGAGCGTCAGGTCGACTTCGGATATCTAGCCGTCCATCGCACTGCGGAAATCGCGAAGTTGCTCGCGAAGGCGTTCTACGGGAGCGATCCCCAATATTCCTATTTCTCCAGCTGCTCGAACGGGGGACGGCAAGGCCTGATGGAGGCGCAGCGCTTCCCTGACGACTTCGACGGGATCGTCAGCGGCGCTCCGGCGGCGCACATGAGCAAGACCGGCGCATCGTTTCTGAAGAACATGCAGTCCATTTTCCCCGATCCTTCCTACTTCGAGCACCCGGTTATCACGCAAGCGAATCTCGATCTCATCTCCGCCAAAGTACTCGAGGCCTGCGACGCGCTCGATGGCGTGAAGGACGGAATCCTCGATGATCCTCGTGATTGCAAGTTCAAGCTGTCATCGGTGAAGCAGTGCCCGGGTGACAATGCTGCCCCCGATTGTCTGACGGAAGCACAGCGAGCGGCAATCGCGCGCATTTACGCACCAACCACCGACGATCGCGGGCGAGTGATCTACCCAGGCCAGACTTTCGGGGGAGAGAATCTCCGCGGCGGATGGGTGCCATGGCTCACTGGACGCGATTCAACGCTCATGCGCGAGGTCCACGTACCGACCGCACAAGCGATGTTCGTGACGGAAGGGGCGAAGTACTTCATGTTCAGCGATTCGACCTGGGACTACAGCCGCTACAAGGGGTCGCTGGCGAAAGACGCGAAGCGATGGGTGGCGATTCTCGATTCTGACAACCCCGATCTTTCGCGCTTCGCCAAACGGAAGGGGAAGCTCATTCTGTGGCACGGCTGGTCTGATCCGGCGCTCAGTCCTCTGGCAACGATCGACTACTACAAACAGGTGCTGGCCCGTGATTCTCGAGCGCGCGACTACGTGCGCCTTTTCATGGAGCCAGGTGTTCTGCACTGCGGCGACGGTCCCGGACCGAGTGGTGTGCCGTGGACAGAGGTCGTCGCCGACTGGGTGGAGAAAAGTCAGGCACCCGACCAGGTGATCGCGACAAAAACGGATTCATCCGGAAAGGCGATCAGGACGCGCCCGCTGTGCTCGTATCCACAACGCGCTGTCTACACGGGGAAGGGAAGCACGGACGACGCCGCGAGCTTCGTGTGTCGGAGACCGAAGTAAGCTCCTACACCATTCGGCGCTGCGGGCCCGATGACGCGGCCGCCATCGCAGCACTCGGCGCGCGGTTGTTCGTACAGGCGTACGGCCCGACTCACCCGGAACCTGAGCTGAGTCGCTATCTCGGCAGTGCGTATTCCGTCGAGACGATTAGCGATGCTATCGAGCGCGAGGGCAGCTCGGTTTTCGTAGCCAAGGATTCAAGCGGCGAGCCGGTAGCGTACGCGCACATGCACGAGACCGAGGAAGTTCCGACTGGCTTCGAAGGTCTCGCCGCATTCGAGATCGTCCGCTTCTACGTGGATGGCGCGTGTCAGGGGCGCGGCGTTGGCGCTGCGCTCATGAGTCACTGCTGCGATGTGGCGCTTCGGGCAGGCGCTGACACGATCTGGCTGCAGGTCTGGTCGCAGGCCCCGTGGGCGGTAGGATTCTACCGACGGATGGGATTCGAAATTGTCGGCAGGAAGCCGTTCTATTTTGGCGAGCGCGTGGACGAGGATCACGTCATGGCACGCGCACTTTGATGTCGGGTAGTCTCAGAAAATGCGTCGGGGCCGACGCATTGCTCGCGCCGCGAGGATCGATCCATCGGTTCGGTTCCTTGCAGGAAGATTACAAGCTGCTGGTGCTTGACAAGCCCGCGGCGAACCTATACCGTGACGCAACTAGCGCAGTGTATCAGCTCGTCATCCGCGAATTTGATTCGCGGTCGCGGCTGGCCGATGAGACTGTGATACTGCGAGCAGTTCCACAGATGCGTACCGCTACGACGAGGAGTCGGTATGATCAAGTGGTTTCTGGTGCGTGCCCCTGCGATAAGGGACGTATGGCGGGCCGTCTCGGTGGGTCGCGCTGGTTTTACCGTAGCACTCGTGTTGAGCACGCTGGCTCTCGCTCCACCCCCAGCCAATAGAGTTGCTCCGAGTCACCACCCTCCCACCAACAACGCCGGGCCTTACGCTGCCTCTGCGATAAGACTTCCGAGCTCCCCATCGACATACGGCACCACGGTGCCCGATCACTATCGGCAGCTGATGCTGGCCCGGTTCAACAAAACGCTGATGATTCCGGCGTTTGCGCGGAAATACTCACTACCTTGCTCCGCGTGCCACACCACCTGGCCCGAGCTCAACAGCTTCGGGCAGAAATTCCGTGACAACGGATACCAGCTCGGAAACGATCGCGACGCCCCCATCTGGCAGAACCCGGCGTATTGGCCAGTGGCGCTTCGCACGACACCGCAGTGGCATCTGGAGCGCTCATCGCATCAACCCGTGGATGTTGTCCCGGGCGACGCTACGAGTGGCTCGGTTGAGCACACCATCACCCAGGCCGGGTTCGATCTCTCGGGAGTCGACCTGCTTTTCCTCGGAACACTGCACAAGAATATCTCGTTCGGCTTCATTCCATCGTCCGACAACACGGGAAGCTTTCACCTCGAGGCGGCCTACGTGCGCTTCGACGACTTGCTTGACACGCACTGGGCGAACGTCAAGCTCGGAAAGTTCGAGCTCGACAATCTGGTCTCGGAGAAACGATTCCTGTTTCTCTCCGCCAACGGTGGGATCTATCAGAATTACCACTTCGTGCCCGTCGGTGACGCAACCACGTTCGGGCTGGGCAACAATCAGCTCGGTGTCGAGTTCTCGGGGCATTCGGAAAACAGTTACACCCGATACGGTGTCTCCATCCTCGGAAACACCGATGGCGCGGTAGGATTTGCCGGAGGCAGCCACGCGTACGATGCCGCGGTCACCCTCAGTCAGGCCTTCGATGCCGGAAGTCTGGGCATTCAGCGGATTGGCGCATACGCGTACCTCGGGCAGAGGCCGACGATGTTCGAGACGAGCGCCGGCGCCGTCATACCTGGCACCGGATCGTCCAACAAATCGTTTCAGCGATACGGAGTTGCCGGCGACTTCTTCCTGGGTAGCCTCGAATTTCTGCCGCTCTACCTGCGCGCGCAGGACGACGCGTACCTGGGGACTGCGACTCCGGGAGATCAGCTGCTGCCCGCTGGCGCGAGAGCGCCGCAGTGGAACGGAGGCTTTCTGGAGCTCCATTACTATGTGAATCCCCAGATGATCTTCACTCACCGCAGTGAGTTCATTCGGATGTCACAGCAGGCTCTTCCGTCCACGCCGAGCAATCTGGGAAATATCGACGCGTATACGTTCGGGTATCGCTGGTATCCGATGATGACGAGCCGCGCCGGCCTGGCTTGTCATACGGAATACTCGATGGTGAAGACAATCGGATCCGTGCCTCTGAGCGGGCAGGGAGTAGGATTGCCGCCGCTGTCGCCAGCCACGCCGGTCTGGAGCCGTTCGCTGTTGTTCGCGCTCGATTTTGCTTTCTGAGACGGGGAGGCTCGTCATGAGACCAGGAACTTTGCACAAAAAGTTTCTCTGCAATTTGAGCCTCGCGCTTTGCTTCATCGCCGCGCCTGCTCTCCCCGCTCAGGAAAGTCACGTCGGAACCATCACCGGACACGCGGGTTCCGGCAAGCCGGAGTATCGTCGCTATTGCGTCGGCTGCCACGGCCAGGACGGGGATGGTCTGGGTGAAAACGCGCAGTGGATCGATCCCAAGCCGCGCGATTTCACGGCGGCAGTCTTCAAGTGTCGATCGACGCCCACCGGCACGCTCCCAACTGACGACGATCTCGCGAACTCGATTCATCGCGGATTCGTCACGACCAACATGCCGTCGTGGCTTCCTCTTACCGGTCAGGTTCGCGCGGACTTGGTCGCCTACATCAAGTCGTTCTCACCGAGATGGAGGCAGGGTCACGGACCGCCAATAAATATTCCGCCCGAGACTCCGGCGACAGTCGAGAGCATGCTGCGCGGCAGGGCACTCTTCCAGAAAATGGAATGCTGGAAGTGCCATGGGCCTGCGGGTCATGGGGACGGCCCATCGGCCTCAACGCTCACCGATAGCAAGGATAACCCCATCCGGCCGTACAACTTTGCGACTGGAACGCGCTTCAAGTGTGGGGACACCAACCAGGACTTGTATCGGGTATTCATGACCGGCCTGGACGGAACGCCGATGCCGTCCTTTGCCGACAACCTCAAGCCGGTCGAGGCGTGGGATCTCGTTCATTTCCTGCGCACGCTCCAGCCGGTGAAGACACCGGAAGCCATTGCCTGGAAGGAGTGGCTCAAATCTCATCCCTCCTCGCTGGCGCCAATCGGCGGCGAAACAGAGCAACACTGACCCTCACCCATTACCCGAGAAGTAACACCAGATGCATAAAAGAAACTTTTCCATTCTCGCGATTGTGGTTCTCGTTTCTTCGGCTGCCAGTACGCGGGAAGGCAGATTCACCGGGTTCACGATTGCTCCCGGCAACATCGAGGGGACGATCAGCTTTACGGGGACTCCTCCCAAGATGAAGCCCATCGACATGGCGAAGGAGCCCTCGTGTGCCAAACAGCACGCGACGCCCGTGATGACCGAAGCCGTTGGCGTACGCCCGGGCAATACTCTCGAAGATGTAGTGGTCTACGTTTCGTCCGGCGATCAGGGAGCGCCAGCTTCGAAACCCGTGGTCTATGATCAGAAGGGATGTCAATACATCCCGCACGTCGCCGCGATGGAAGTGAATCAGCCGCTCGA
>JALYZH010000218.1 GCA_030948945.1 Gemmatimonadota bacterium
CCAATTCGACACCCAGACCATTTTTCTGGGATGCGAAAACCCCGCTCACGATCATAATCGCAAGCGGGGCAATCAGTTTCGGGAGTGGGCCTGCGAGGAGTTGAACCTCGGACCTCACGCTTATCAGACGACTGTCCAGCAGCTCAAAGTCGAACATTCTGCCACTTCCCATAGGTCAGTCCGCACGATCTGCCCCGACTTCAGGCACGCAACCTAGGCGTGATGGCGGTCCCAATCGACAGCAGAATCGACAGCAAGGACAATTCTGCTTGCGAGGTAGCCTCAGCGCGCCAACGTAGAGGCGCCAGTCGTCGTTACCTACCCCTGGTCGGCAGCACGATACCGATTGCTCGGCAACTTCGATTTATCGACGCCAGAGGCGCCACCAGCGCGCCGTGGAGGGTTGGGTCGCCTCCCACTGCGCATCGGTCTCCCACGCGAATCGAACTGGCCCGCCCGTGAGCAGGTAATCGCAGTACTCGGCACGATTTCCGAGGCGCCGGATGATGCGGACGTCGGTACCGCCGTAGCGAATCGCGCTGAGGCAGCACACCTCGGCCGCGCGGCACGCTTGCTCCACTTCCTCGGCTGTCTCTGGCTGTCGGAGGAAGTAGGTGTCGTAGTTGTCCGCTTCAAGCCGCGCTAGCAGCTCCGGCGCTTCGGCCTCGGGGGCACCGCATGCCATACAGTTGGTGGCCGTAGTGTACCAGTCGCCCGGCGCGTTTTTGTCGAATCGTTCAGGAGCTTCACGCATCGCCGTATTCCAATGCTCTGTACAACCCAACGCGAATCATTGAAAATCCAGCTTCTGGTGACCCTCCAGACCGCGGAGCCTCCGTCGCGCTCCACGTCGTGGATTGGTCGGAGCAGACCGAGCGACTGGTGCAGATACCCGGATGGAAGCGGTCCGGGTGACTCTCGCTGGGCCGGAAGTGCGCGAGCGGCGGGGGGCCCGAGGATCGACAACGACTAGGTCGAGAAAGTAGCCCGCCACGCCGGGCTGCGGTGGGCGATGCGCGGGGCGCTCGACTCTCGCCCCGCCACTGGCGTCGCAGCGGCCCGTAGTCGAGGCCGGCGAGTGGGTCCCGCCGAGACGGAGGCGCGGTCTGCGACGGGCGCGCTGTTCGTCGATTCGGTGCATCGTCGTTCCGGGACGCCCCCAAGCGGCGGTCGCCTCCAAAGCACCCGCTTCAACAGCGCCTTTGACAAGTGCAGCTCGTTCGGCCACGGCCTGGAGGATGCCCGCATGGAAGGGGCTAGTGAGCGCTTAGTGGCGAACGCAGTCGGACCTGAAACAGGACGGGCCACAGCTTACCCGTTAGCAATAACTGACGGCCGTCCGGTGCGAGCGCGATGCCGTTCATAGCTTCGGCTAACGCCGGGCGCTCCGGATATAAGTCAGCAAAGTCGATCGCCTCGCGGACGGTGCCAGTGACAGGATCGATCCGCAGCACCCAGTTGGACTGGTAGACATTGGCGAGCACCTCGCCGCTGACATACTCCAATTCGTTCAACTGGAAGAGGGGCGCTCCGTTGTAGCGAACATGCACGACGCGTTGCAGCTGAAAGGTCGCAGGCGACAGAACACGCAGGGAATCGGATCCATCACTCATGATTAACGACGTCCCATCGGTCGCGAGGCCCCAACCTTCTCCGACATAGTGGAAAGAATCGCGAGGCGCAAGCGTGGCAGCATCGTAGGTAAACGCCACTCCTTCTTTCCACGTCAGCTGATACAGGCGACCCTTTAACAACGCGAGGCCTTCTCCAAATCGCTCTGCTGTGAGCGCTCGCGACGCCAGCACTCGACCCGAGCGAAGGTCGACGCGTCGGAGTTCGGAATGGCCGTACCGTCCCGTACTCTCATAGAGAACGCTGTCAGCCCACACGAGACCTTGTGTGTAGGCAGTTGGATCGTGAGGAAAACGATCTGTCACCTCATAGGATGCAGACTGATTGCGCTCACTGCGTCTGCAAGTCGCGACGCCGAGGCTCACGACGAGGGCCAGCAACGAGACGGTGACGCTTCGTGCAGGCATGTCGAATGTTTGTGGCCTCTTCTTGAATGCGCCGAGCGCTATCGTGCGTGTCGGCAATCCGTGTCGTGGTTGCGATGATACTGTCCGACTCTCGCCGTCAAAAAAGGTGAAGTTCTAAATCACTGGCCGCCTAGATCAGCAAGGGTTCCAGTACCGGGAGAACGATGTCCCGAATGTGATCGCGTATCCTGACCAACTCTGGCCGCACGGAAGTGCCGTGCACCGGAGGCAAATCGCCGAACGCTATGTCGACGGGGATATCGCTATCCACGTCCATTTCAGACGCGGGCCCGAGGCCTGTATCGGGAAAGACGCAGCATACTGTGCCATCTTCAAATGGTCCTTCGAAGCTACCAGGGAAGACGGACTGGCCTCCACTGGGGGTGTTGACTCGAACGAGAATCGGCCTCAAGACGGCAGCGGTGAACAGGATATGCCTGTGCTTGTCTATATTGGCGAGTTCACGAAGGACTGCCAGTGGATGGGGCTTCGGGCGGGTCGGAGTCGTGTAGGGCTGCAAGCGCTCGATTGCTGCCGTCGCTTTGTCGGAGAGAAGTGAGAGCCTCCTTGTTTTCTGACCGTTCGGCCCGTGGAACTCGCCCGGACCGTCACAGACAGGAAACTGGATCTTCTTGATCTCGTCCAAACTTGGGACGCCGCCGAATGCCTTGACCGCGAGAGCGTAAGTCAGGTTATCGAGGGCACTCCGCAGGTTGTGGATTACGTCGCCGACCATCAGACTCCAATAATCCGGCATCGGTTTGCTACCACGGATGCGCGAAACGTACTGAGCCTTTTTACGGTCATGATCTGTGCTCAGCAC
>JALYZH010000223.1 GCA_030948945.1 Gemmatimonadota bacterium
GCGTCCCGCAGCGCGGCGGCAACGACCTTCGCCCCTCGATCGTGGCCATCGAGGCCAGGCTTGGCAACGAGTACTCGGATTGGTCTCATAGAGAGGTCAAAGTTAGCGGCAGCGACGCACGAGCGGCAATCTGTTCATCCTTTACGCGCTATCAGTAGCATCTCGGAAGAAGTGCGCCGCAACTGCCGGTCGTCGAACCCGTCGTAAGCCTGCTCGACCACGAGGCCGGCGTCCGCGCACAACTCGGCCAGCCTCGTCGGGGTGTAAAGACGGAGTCGGTGCTCGCGCGTTCCCTTCTTCGTGCCGCGCCTCCACATCGAATGGACGGTCAACACACCGGACAGCGGATCGAACTCGCGCTCCTGCGCAAACAGCGTTTCGTCCGGCGTGGTCCACCAGTCGCGCGCGAGGAATCGCGCCATCACGCCGTCCCGGTTCCCGCCGTGCCAGATCAAAACCCCGTCGGGCTTGAGCACGCGCGCAAATTCCTGGATTACGCGAGCGTCGTCCCTCGGGTGAGCGAAAAACCCGAAGGACGTGAAAAGGTTGAGCACCGCGTCAAATCGCCGCGTCCATCTCGCTGGCAGCTTCCGCATGTCTCCGCGGGTGTAGCGAAGATTGGCGGCCGTCCCATGCTTACGGGCCGCAGCAAGGAGATCCTCCGAGTAGTCGAGTCCGTCCACGTCGTAGCCCGCCTCGGCGAGCAAATGTGCGTGGCGACCCTGTCCGCACGGAACATCGAGAATGCCCGATCCCGCCGGCAAGCCGAGTAGATCGATGAGGCGCGAGATCTCGTGGCGGTCGCGCTCGGGGGTGAAAAGAGGGCCGTACTCGAGGAGGTAGTGGGCGTCGAAGGCCGACTCCCACCACTCTTTCGCTTTCTTCAGAAGAAAACTGGCTCGCGATAGGCACCGAACACCGCCTCCATCGCGGCGCGGATCTCGTACAACGTGCAGTAAGCGCGCGCACAATCGAGAATGTACGGCATCAGATTCTCTGAAGTCCTCGCCGCCTCGCGCAGCGCGGTGAGGCGCTTCTCCACCAGATCGTTGTCGCGCTCCGCGCGCATCTTCGCCATGCGCTGCTTCTGATCGCGCTCCGTTTCTTCGGCGATCTTCAGAAGCTCGATCTTGAGCTCGGGCTCGTCGGTGACGAAGTCGTTGACGCCGACAATCACGCGTCGGTGCTGCTCGATCTCCCACTGTTGGCGCGCCGCCGATTCATTGATTCTGCGTTGGAGCCACCCGGTCTCGAGGCCCCGAACGACACCGCCGACCTCCGCAATCTGCTCGAACAACATCTCCGCCTCGCGCTCCAGCTCGGTCGTGAGCGTTTCGACGTAGTAGGATCCACCCAGAGGGTCGATCACATTCGGAACCCCGGTCTCGTACGCAAGCACCTGCTGGGTGCGGAGCGCGACCTGGACGGACTCCTCTGTTGGCAACGCGAGTGTCTCGTCCATCGAGTTCGTGTGCAAAGACTGGGTTCCCCCCAGCACTGCTGCCATCGCCTGGTAGGCAACTCGGATGACGTTGTTCATCGGCTGTTGGGCGGTAAGTGTCACGCCTGCCGTCTGCGAGTGAAACCGCATGACGAGCGACCGCGGATCCTTGGCGCCATACCGCTCCTTCATGTGCCGAGCCCAGATGCGGCGCGCGGCGCGCAGCTTGGCGATCTCCTCGAAGAAATCGTTGTGGATGTCCCAGAAGAACGAGAGTCGCGGCGCAAACGTGTCCACGTCGAGGCCACGAGCTATGCCGCGTTCGACGTAGGTGAATCCGTCGGCGAGCGTGAAGGCGAGCTCCTGCGCAGCCGTCGCACCTGCTTCGCGAATGTGGTAACCGGAGATAGAAATCGTATTCCACTGCGGCACGTGCTCGGCCGACCATTCGAAGCAATCGACGATGAGTCTGAGCGCCGGCTCGATGGGATAAACCCATGCGTGCTGCGCCATGTATTCCTTGAGGATGTCGTTCTGAATGGTGCCGCGCAGCTTTCTCGAGTCGACTCCCTTCTTCTCGGCGGCCGCGATGTAGAAGCAGTACAGGATGACCGCGGGGCCGTTGATGGTCATCGAGGTCGAGACTTCGTCGAGCGGGATCCCGTCGAAGAGCGTCTCCATGTCGGCGAGACTCGAGATGGCCACGCCGCATTTTCCGACTTCACCCTCGGAGCGCGAATGATCGGAGTCGTATCCCATCAGCGTCGGGAAATCGAACGCTACGGAGAGACCAGTCTGTCCATGGGCGAGAAGAAATTTGTAGCGCTCATTGGTGTCGCGCGCGCTTCCGAATCCGGCGAATTGCCGCATCGTCCAGAGACGTCCGCGATAGCCGGTCGGATGAACTCCTCGAGTGTACGGGTAGATACCAGGCATCCCGAGCGCCGCGGGGTCCGTCTCTGCTGCGTCCAGCGGAGTGTAGACGGGCTGGACCTCCTTCTCGGAGTTCGTGAAGGCAATGTCGCGGAGCTCTCCCTTCTCGTATTTCTTCCGCCATTCAGCGACTTCCTTTCGGAGCAGGCGCAACTCGGCGCTCTGCTCCTCGACTGTGGCGATCAACTCCCTGTCGGCGGTGTCCTTCGACCCGGGATTCTTCAGTTTGCTCATTTTCTCTCTTCTCCGCGTACGAGCTCTCCGCTATGGCGAAGCAACTGGTCTGCGACGGCGAATGGTGTGGAGCGACCCTCTTCGACAGAGGGAAGCTGCTCCTCGAGCCAGGCCATAGTGCGAGAGTCCTTCCACAGTCTATCCCTGACCTTTCGGTCCACCACATCCATCACGCGCTCACGCATCCTCTCTCGTCTCCGCGCGTGCAGCGTTCCGGTCTGCTCAAGATAAGCGAAGTGACGATCGAGCGCCGCGGCGATGTCCCCGATTCCTTCCTGCCTGGTCGCTACGGCGCTCAGCACCGGCGGAGTCCAGGTGGTCGGATTCTCTGCCGCCGCGGCTTCGCGCGCGATACGAGCTGGATTCATCCTGTTGAGATCGACGCCATGGTGCGCCGGCATGTTGCCGAATGAGATTCCCTTTCGAAGCCCCAGCATCAGCTCCACGTCGTTTCGGAGCCGATCCGCGCCCGGACGATCGGCTTTGTTGACCACGAAAATGTCAGCGACTTCCATCACACCCGCCTTGAGGGTTTGAATTGAATCACCCGACTCCGGAACGAGAATCAGCGCCGTCGTGTCCGCCGTGCGAGCGACATCGAGCTCCGACTGTCCGACGCCCACGGTTTCGATCACCAACCGGTCGAACCCGAACGCATCGAGTACATCCGCCACTTCGCGCGTTGCAGCCGCGAGCCCACCGAGTGAGCCCCTCGTAGCCATCGAGCGAATGAAGACTCCGGGATCGAGCGCCACATTCTCCATTCGGACGCGATCTCCCAACAGTGCTCCGCCGGTGAACGGCGATGTTGGATCGACGGCGATCACTCCCACCTTCAGGCCCGCGTCGCGGAAGCTCTTGACGAGGAGGGCCGTGATCGTGCTCTTCCCCGCGCCGGGCGGTCCCGTCAGGCCGATGCGTCGCGCCCGCCCGGTTCGTGAATGAAGTGAGCCGAGGATTGCTTCGAATCCATCGCGGTGGTTCTCGACTATGCTGACGACACGCGCCAACGCCGCGGGCTTCCCGGCGTTGAACTCGTCGATCACGCGGTCAGACGACACGGGCGAGGATCCTCTCCTGCTTGCGCCACATTGAAGAATCCATTCGTGTTGCGCCCTCGGGATGATCGTATCCCAGAGTATGCAAAGTCCCGTGCACTACCAGCCGGAGCAGCTCCTCCTGAGAAGACACGTGCTGCCGCTTCGCGTTCGCGCGCGCTATCCCGGTGCAGATGTAAATGTCGCCGACAACAGGCCCGCGACGACCCTGCCGTCCGAGGCCAAATGAGATGACATCGGTGGGACCGCGATGTCTCAGGTAACGTCGATTCAACTCTGACATTGCAGCGCGGCCCACGAATGTTATTGACAGCATTGCGTCCCGCACGCCTTCGGCTCTGAGCGCCGCCGCCGCGGCGTCCTTGACGCGCGTCCTGGAGATCAAGAGACGTCGCACGCTCGAGGAAACGTCGATCGCCAGCCCGCGCGGTGCAGACTTCACTTTCTCAGACCCGCGGCGGATCGATCAGACGCCCGAATCCTCTGCGTACGCCTTGATGATTTCCCGCACCAGCCGGTGGCGGACGACGTCGGCATCGGTCAGATAGTAGAACCCGATTCCGTCGATGCCCGGTAGAATCCGCTCGA
>JALYZH010000251.1 GCA_030948945.1 Gemmatimonadota bacterium
GCTTGTACTATTGTGGCTGGGTCGGTCGTCTATCGATCGGGGATTTCCGCCCGCGGTCGGGAGAGCATGAATCGAATCAGGGGATGATGCACGATGGCTGAGAGGGATCCGGTCTCGCTGGACGCGCTCAACGGGTTACTCAAAGAGCGCCAACGATACGAGGAGTGGCTTGCTGCGCTTGAAGAGAAGCGCGCGGCCACTTCTGATTCCGTGTACCAGCGAGTCCAGGGTGACTACCAGACGCGCCTGCGTGAGGTGTCGAGCAAACTGGCGGAGCGTGCTGGCGAGCTCCGTGACAACATCGACGGGCTGACCGCGAGGCTCGAGGAAATCATTCGTCAGGAAACACAGCAGCGTGACGCACGGCAGGAAGCCGAATTGCGCGCGGCAGTAGGCGAATATACCGACAAGCAATGGAAGGAAATCGGCGGCGCGTGGGACAAGGAGCTGGCCCGACTGGCGAAGGAAAAAAATGCCATCGATGCGCAGCTGAACGAGCTGAACAGGATCTTCGCGCTGAGCATCAAGGAACAACAGTCCGAAGCTGCGGCGCTGGCTCGCTCAAACTCCGGAGATGGATCACGAGCGCCCATATCGCCGGTAGTGCCGCGCGCGGCCATCCCTGAGCTGCCGACACTGCATCCGCCATCGCGCGTCGAGCAGCCTGCCACGCGAACGCAGAACCCGTCACCCGCCACAGGTCGTTCGCCGTTCGACGAGTTTCCGGTGCTGCGTCCGGGCTCTGGCACCAGCACACCACCACAGACGACTACAGCTGTGGCAACACCACCATCCGTCCCGAAGAGTGGAGGCGCGCAGGATCCCCGATCAGAGCAGCACAAGACACTCAAGTGCCCCGAGTGCGGAGCGGCGAACTACCCGACGGAGTGGTACTGCGAGCGATGTGGTGGAGAGCTGGCCACCATGTAAAAAAAAGGAGGCGCCGAGAGGCGCCTCTTCGATTTCAGGTTACTGGCCTATCTGGAGGCCTTCGCGAGCCGGCTTTTGTGTCGTGCGGCAGCGTTCCTGTGAATGAGTCCCTTGCGTGACGCGCGATCGAGAAGCTTCACCGCCGCAAGCTTTTCCTCTGCATTTCCGCCCGCGGATGCCCGCTTGAGCGCGGTGCGGAGCGCGGATCTCTGGGCGCGATTTCGGATCGCGGCGGCGCGCGATTTCCGCATGTTCTTTTTCGCTGAAGCAATATTGGGCATGAACTGATCTCCGGGATTTCTTGACTGGAATCTTAGCCGCGAAATGTGCGTCTTACGAGGTGGTATGTCAAGTTGCCGCACGACGTTATGGCGCGCCGTAGGGATTACTTTTCTCTCTTCGCCGGGCGGCAGCTCGGCGGAAAGCCCGGGAAATATTCCTTGAATCAGCCAAGACTGCCAGCGCGCTCGGAGAACTGCTAACTTCTACGCGCGGAAACCATCACTCCAACCCGGAAGAGATTGGACAAGTTTCAGAACTTCATCCTCATCGCGCCGGTCCTCCTGTTTTCCATGGTTGCGCACGAGTACGCGCACGGTTACGCGGCGCTCAAGCAGGGAGACGCGACTGCCTACTCCCTCGGGCGGCTAACCTGGAATCCGATTCCGCACATAGATCCGTTCATGACGATTCTGCTCCCGCTGCTTACTTACTTCACCACCGGCATCGCGTTTGGCGGAGCGAAGCCCGTTCCCGTGATTCCTCGCAACTACAGGAATTTCAAGCGCGGCGACATCATCGTGTCACTCGCCGGCGTTGCGACCAACTTTCTGATCGCGATTTGCTGCGTTCCTCTCATCATTGCGGTGGGAGCGATCGGCCGCGCCTTTCCCGCGCTCGCTGAAAGTTGCGCTCTCGTTCAAACGATGCTGTTGTACGGCGTGCTGATCAATCTCGCTCTCGCAGCATTCAACCTGATCCCGATTCCTCCGCTCGACGGCTCGCATGTGTTCAAGTACATCCTGCCCCCGGCTTGGGCGCTCAACTATCAACGGCTGGGCGCACAGGGTCTGCTGATACTCTTCCTCCTGATCAGTTTCGGCGGCCCGATTCTAGGTCTCTGGTTCAAGCCAGTGTTGTTTCTCGACCGCCTGGCCACCCGCGCGGTCTTCCCTTACATCCTGCCCAGCCAATGGACCATGTAGCGCTGCGCGCTGTTACGAATTCTGGCGCGTCGGAGGTCTTCGTCGTGGAGCTGGCCGAGTTCTCCGGTCCGCTCGATTTGTTGCTGTCGCTGATTCGTGACGAGCAGATAGACATCTACGACATTCCTATCGCACGGATCGCCGAGCAATTTCTGGCCCGCATATCATCGCTCAAGCTCGATGAGGCTGCCGATTACCTGGAGATGGCTGCGCGACTCGTTCGCATCAAGGCGCAACTGCTTCTGCCCAGACGCGAAGGCGAAGATGTGTGGGACGATCCGCGCGCTGAGCTGGTGAGGCGCCTGCTCGAGTACCAGCAAGTGCGCGAGGTCGTCGATGTGCTCGAGCGGCGGAGCGAAGAGCGAAGAGGCAGATTTGCGCGTGCCTACACCCAGCAGGCGGTCCAGCTGCCGACCGCCGGTCCGCTCAGGATATCATTGCCGGAGCTACTGAGCGCGGTCGACCGGGTCCTGCGTCTGGCGCGCAAGCCACAGGTGCACGACGTCGTCCCGCGCGCGCTTGACGTGGACGGGGCCATAGGGATCGTCCGCGCGCTACTCGCGATCCGCGCCAACGCACAATGGAAGGACGTTCTGCCCAGAAAAGCCGAACCATGGGAGGTATTGTCTCTGCTCCTCGCGCTCCTCGAGCTCGCCAAGCTCGGCGAGCTTCGACTGCTGCAGCCCCGTCCATTCGCTGCATTTCAGATAAGCCGTGACTCCTCTAGCGAAGCTGCTTGAGGCCGCGCTCTTCGCGAGCGCGGTCCCCGTTCCGGTCGACGCATTGCGCCTCATGGCTGTACATGCGGACGACGGCGAGTCGACGCTGGAGTCTGCACTCGCCGAGCTGCGCGATCACTACGACGACGAGGGTCACGGAGTCGAGCTGATCGAAGTCGGGGGCGGCTGGCAGATTCTCACCCGACCCGAGTACACCGAAGCGATCGAGCGGGCGCAGCTCGCGGCGCGCCCGGCGCGACTGTCGGCAGCAGCACTCGAAACCCTGGCCATCATCGCGTATCGTCAGCCGATTGGGCGAGCTGAGATCGAGGAGATTCGCGGCGTGGGTGCGGGCGCAATTCTCAAGTCCCTCAACGAGCGTGGACTGATCGACATCGTTGGCCGAGGCGAAGGACTGGGACGTCCATTGCTGTACGGCACGACACCATCGTTCCTCGAGCAATTCGCACTCAGACATCTCGAGGAGCTTCCGCGCGCCGACGAGCTCGCGATTGCGCTTCGAGCGCCGAGGGTGGCGACTCCGACGTCGGTTCCGGCGAGCAAGGACAACGGCGAGGCCCCGCCACGGGCTGATTGATGCCCGAATCGATGCGAATTCAGCGCGCACTGGCGCGCGCCGGAATCGCGTCACGTCGCGCCGCCGAGGAGCTGGTAGCGGCGGGTCGAGTCCAGATCAATGGCGCTATTGCAGTGACGGGGCAGAGCGTGGATCCGGCGCGGGACGCAATCACTGTCGATGGCAGAAAAGTAGGAGCACCCGTCGAAGCCCAGTGGATCGTACTCAATAAGCCCACCGGAGTCCTCACCACTCGCGCCGATCCTGGGGGTCGCCGCACCGTATTCGATCTCGTCGAAGACGTGCCCGGCCTGACGTACGTCGGGCGGCTCGATTACATGACCGAAGGTGTCCTCTTGCTCACCACCGACGGAGACGCGGCGCACAAATTGACACATCCGAGCAGCGAAATCGAGCGAACGTACGTAGCTACCGTGCGAGGCGACGGCGCGAGCGCGGCACGAGCGGCGATGAGAGGGGTAGAGCTGGAAGACGGGCTTGTCGTCCCCCGCAACGTGCTCGCAAGACGAGTTGGCCGCGGGCGGTGGGACGTGGAGCTAACGATAGCGGAAGGGAAGACGCGTGAAGTGAGAAGACTGTGTGAAGCGCTCGATCTCAGGGTCGAGCGTCTCGTACGCACGAAATTCGGACCGGTAAAGCTGGGATCGTTGGAATCTGGAAGGACGCGAGGGCTGACAGCCCGCGAAAACGAAATCATCTCCGCCCTTACCAGTTTCGGCGGAAGCAGGACCACCAAGCGAGGACCAACACGTGACCGGAAACACCACAACAGCCGCTGATGCATCGATAGTTCAGGAGGTCGTGCGCCAGGTCGGGCGACGCATCGTCGGCCAGGAGTACATGGTCGAGCGACTCCTCATAAGTCTGCTCACTGGCGGTCACGTGCTTCTCGAGGGTGTTCCGGGACTCGCGAAAACGCTGACTGTGCGGACCCTGGCCGAGACGATCAATACCACCTTCAGTCGCATCCAGTTCACTCCGGATCTTCTGCCGGCTGACGTCGTGGGGACTCAGATCTACGACCAGTCCAACGGAAAATTCTCGGTCAAGAAAGGTCCGATCTTCGCCAACATCATCCTGGCCGACGAAATCAATCGCGCTCCCGCCAAGGTGCAGGCGGCCCTGCTCGAGGCGA
>JALYZH010000262.1 GCA_030948945.1 Gemmatimonadota bacterium
CCTTGTAATGGGCGGCCTCATGGCTCCTGCTCTCGTGTGGGCGAACTTCTCGACAGCGTGGGCCGCCTGCCTTCAGGCGGTCCCCAAAATTGACTATTTCAAGCTCTTTGAGGCGACAGGCTGCACAGGACAATTCTCTACAATGGGCGAGACAGCGCGCGACGCAAAGGTAGCTGCGCTTGCTGCGGTGCTCCTCGGCCATGAAGTCGTGGCGCTGCGAGTGTCGGTACACTTGGCCGATCACGCGGAATTCTCTCCGGCGACCCGCCGCCTTACCGGCTCACGCCGCCGCCGCAGCAAGCGGCAAAAGCGTATCGATTACGTCGAGGCGACGGCGGCCAATCCATATTTCCAAGCTTACGTGTCTTTCATCCTAGGAGCTTGCTACGACCTCTGGGAGTTTGGATTGCGCGAGCAGTTTGACTTCATCGCTGACGAGCATCCGTCGCTCGGAGCGAGAACCGCAGCATGGTATCCGGTGGTCAAGAGTCTCGCCTTCACACCAATGCGGAGCATCATGCCGGCTGCTCCGGTGCAGCGTGATGACGAGACGTTCTTGCCTCTCCAAGCTGCGGACATGATTGCCGGTCTGGAGCGATTGGCACTTGAGGGCAAGCAGGATTTCGCCTGGCTGCGTGAGCGTCTCACAGCAATAAGAAGCGCATCGCGGTGCGTCTGTATTGATAGAGCTTGGTTCCTACGTACCGCAGCGATTACTAAGTCGCTAGACCTTCAACCTACCCTTGAATCGATGATTGAATTGGCGCGCCTGCAAGGCGCACCGATTCCCGGTCCAGATGATCAGGGAAAGCCCAATGCGTAATGGGGAGTCGCCGTTACGCAACGGCTCAGCGTTTCCGCTTCGGTCGCTTCTTTGGAGCGATTGCCTCGGCTTTCGGCACGCCGAACAATCGTCGCGCGAGTTCGGCCATGCGCTCAAACGGCGTGCCGTCCGGCAACGACGCGGGGGGCCTTACCGTGTCGTGCCGCCCGGTTTTCTCCGCTGGCGCTTGGGCCCCCGTTTCAGCTTTGGGCATGACTTCTCCTTACGTTCGGGCGGGCAGCATGTCTGCGCTGATAAGCTCAGCATAGGTGAGCCGCTTCCCGATGATGTCTTTCAGCACGCCGACGAAGCGGCCAAGGTCGGTGTCCTCACGGTTGTTGAAGCGGTACGCCTGCTCGTCCAGATAGCGGAACAGGTGGAAGGGATCGACGGACACGTAGGTGCCCTTGATCGACCGCTTGAGCAGGCTCCAGAAGTTCTCCAGCCCGTTGGTATGCACCTGCCCGTCCACGTAGGCAATCGCGTGGTCAACGGCCGCGTGGGTGTAATCATCGCTCCAGCCCTTCTTGCCGAGATTCCGGTAGGTGGCCAGCGCGTCGGTGTAGAGATTCGACCCCGGCTCGACGTTGGCGCGGATACGCTCGTCCATGCCGCGAGTGCGGGTGTTCTTGATGTGCGCGAGCCGGACGGTGGAGTGCTTGCCGCTCCGCTTCCGCTCCAGCATGCCATGCACGGCGGCCATGTGGGCGTGGCCGCTCGCAATCTTCGCTTGCCGCTTCTTGTGCATGTTCGCGCGGCGTCCGCCGATGTATGCCTCGTCAGACTCAATGGTGCCGCTCAGCTTCACAAACGACTTCGCCTGCATCCCGAGCCGGATGCGCGACAGCATGAACCACGCGGTTTTCTGCGTCACGCCGAGCGAGCGGGCCAGCTCGTAAGAGCTAATCCCGTTCTTGGCGTTGGCGAGCAGCCACACAGCGGGCAGCCACTTGTCGAGGCCGAGCGGCGAATCCTCGAAGATCGTTCCCACCTTGACGGAGAACTGCTTGCGGCAGGAACGGCACTCCCAAATCCGGCGCGAGCGAATCAGCGACGGCTTGTCCGCCGCGCACTTCGGGCACGTCACGCCATTCGGCCAGCGCATCTGGACGACGAAGGCGAAGCTGACATCGGGGTCCGCAAAGTGGCGGATCGCATCGGCCAGCGTGTTAGGGGCGGCGTGTTGTTTGAGCATGGAGCGAATCTATGCTAGAAATGCTCCTGTGTCAAGTATGTTATTGCCTGGTACCTGATACCGCGCCGACCGCAGCTCAGATCCCGAGGAGTATCCTGTCGATCAACTGATCGCCCCACAACAGCATGATCACCGCGGCGGGAGCAAGGAAGACGCCGAACGGCACGAGTGGCATCTGCGCCGGTGGCGCGCCGAGGGCCAGCTCGGTCTGGCTCGTCACGCGGCCACGCCGTACGACGGCGAGTGGATACACGACGAGCAGGAATACCACGGCGCCGAGACTCGCGCCGAGGAACACGGTGGCGATGGCCTTGCCGGGACCGAGCGCCGCGCCGACGAATGCCATCAGCGTCATGTCTCCCATCCCCATCGCCTCCTTCTTGAGCGCCACCTCGCCCAGCCATCCGATCACGGCGATGAAGCCGGCGCCGGCGCACGCCCCGATGAGTGCTTCGTACGGTCCGGCGAACATGAGTGTTTCGCCGATGAAGGGCGCGAGCAGGGCGGTACCCAGGGTCCAGATCAGCCCCGTGACGGTGAACCCGTCGGGGATCAGGTAGGAGCGAAGGTCGGTGAGCGCGATCCCGGTGAGGATCGTGAGGAAGACGGCGACGCGAAGCGCCGTGAAGGTCGGGCCCCAGCGCGCGAAGCAGAACGCCCACAGCAGCGCGACGGTGAGCTCGCCGAGCGGGTAGATGGAGGAGATGGATTCGTCACAGCAGCGACAGCGCGCACGGAGTGCCAGCCAACTGAACACCGGGATGTTCTCGAACCACGCGAGCTGATGGCCGCAGTGCGGGCAGCGCGACCGCGGCCGCACCACGCTCTGCTCCGCCGGCCACCGCGCTACGCAGACGTTGAGAAACGAGCCGACGCACAATCCAAACAGGAAGGCCGACGTCGTGACGAGAAAGGATGGGATCACGTGCGAAGCTGATAGAGAAGAATACCGGTCGCGACCGCGACGTTGAGCGATTCGACCTTGCTGTCGATCGGCAACGACGCGAGCACCTGCACCCGTGCACGGGCGTCGGCGGACAGGCCCGCCCCTTCGTTCCCGACCACCAGCCCCAGACGATCCGGCGCCGACAGCTCGTGGAGCGACGTGCCCCCCGCGTCGGCCCCCCAGAGCGCCAGCGACTCGCGCTGCCGAAACTGGTCCACCGCCTCCCAGGTTGCGGGGAAGGCGGGGGTGTGAAAGCCGGCCCCCATTGCACTACGGACGACTTTGGCGTTCCAGAGGTCAACGGTTCCTGGCAAGGCGACCACCGCTGCCGCGCCCAGGGCGGCGGCCGTGCGGAGGATCGTTCCGACATTCCCGGGGTCTTGAACGGCATCCAGGAGGACCACCCTGGCCTTGGCGGGGAGCTCAAGGCGGTCGAGCGACCGGTCCGGAATCTCGGCGATCGCCAGGACGCCCTGCGGGGACTCGGTCTCGGCGGCGCTCGCGAACTCGAGAGCGCTGACTTGGGCGACGTCGAAGCCGCGCTCTTGGAGCGCGCGGAGGAGAGCCGCGCCGCGTGGCGCGTCGGCGAGTTGCGGGGCGACGAGAGCTCCGCGAAGGACGAGGGGGGAC
>JALYZH010000274.1 GCA_030948945.1 Gemmatimonadota bacterium
GAAGGGCGTGAACCTGCTGGACACGGCAATCAATTACAGATGTCAGCGCTCGGAGCGTGCAATCGGAGAAGCGGTTCGCATCCTCCTGTCGCGGGGCGACATCGAGCGGTCAGAAATAGTGGTTTGCACCAAGGGCGGATACATACCGCTCGAGCGCACGCCGCCTGGCACCAAGGAAGGATATCGCGGCTTTCTCGACAGCGAGTATTACGGGCCCGGCGTGATGCAGCCGGAGGATGTGGTATCCGGCGGCCATTGTCTGACCCCGCGATACCTGAACGATCAAATCGAGCGAAGCAGGCGCAATCTCGGACTTGCGTTCATCGACGTCTATTACCTTCACAACCCGGAGCAACAACTCGATGTGTTGAGTCGCCCGAAATTTCTGAGCGTGATCGGTGCAGCGTTTTCAACGCTGGAACAACAGGTACAGCGTGGGATCATTGGTTGTTACGGCTGCTCGACCTGGAACGGGTTCCGGATACCGCCCGACGCTCGAAACCATCTGAGCCTCGAGGAGCTCGTAAACGTTGCGCGTGAGGTGGGAGGCGAGAACCACCATTTCAAGATCATCCAGCTCCCGATCAACCTCGCCATGACGGAGGCCGTGCGTGTTCCCACCCAGTGTGTGGGCACTGACCGCGTCTCGCTGCTGGAGGCGGCGCACCGCGTCGACATGGGAGTGATTGGAAGCGCCACTCTCATGCAGTCTCAGCTCGCACAATCGCTCCCCGATCAGCTTCGCTCCGCTTTCCCCGGGTTCAACAGCGACGCCCGGCGCGCCATAGCGTTCGCACAGTCGTTACCGCTCAATGCCGCACTGGTTGGAATGAAATCTGTTGCGCATCTCGAACAGAACCTGGAGCGCGCAGCGCTCAACTGAGATCTGCAACCGAGAGATTGGTCACGGCCTGATAGCATGGCTCAGCCACAATCGCGGCTTCCCGCGCACCATCTGCCAGGAGGTGGCTTTCGTAACCCGTGGCCGGGTGCGCAGAGCCACGGATTTCTTGATTTCCTTAAGTGGTCACTGATAGAGCGGCGGCGGAATCCGCCGCGCCGTGACCCCGACCCCAGAGTGTTCGCGCGTGCCGCCCCCTCCTACATCGTTCCGCGCGCGGCTCCCGACTTGTTCACCATTACCTGGATTGGACACACGAGCTTTCTGATCCAGATAGGCGGACTCAACCTGCTGACAGACCCTGTCTGGAGCGAACGCGCGTCACCGGTACAGTTTGCCGGGCCGAGACGATGGGTGCCACCCGCGGTGGACTTCGATGCGCTGCCGCCCATCGATGTCGTAATTCTTTCGCATGACCACTACGACCATCTCGACTCGTCGAGTGTGTCGCGTCTCGCGGAGCGTTATCCCGCGACGACGTGGTACGCACCGCTCGGCGTAGGGGCGTTTCTGCTGCGGCGAGGCGTAAGAGATGTGACTCAGAGCGACTGGTGGGACGAGAGTACGCTCGGTGATCTCCGCCTGACCTGCCTTCCCGCTCAACACTTCTCGGGTCGAACCCTCGGCAAGCGAAACACCACCCTATGGTGTGGCTGGGCGCTCCGGACCAGGGACCACTCTCTGTTCTTTGCCGGTGATACCGCGCTCCACCCGGATTTTGGCTGTATTGCGACGAGATCCGGGCCCTTCGACATCGCGATTCTTCCTATCGGTGCTTACGCGCCTCGCTGGTTCATGGGTTCCGTGCACATGAACCCGGAAGATTGCATCGACGCCGTCGGCCAACTGGAGACCGGCCAGAACGGAGCCACGCTCGTGATGGCCGCGGTCCATTGGGGGACGTTCAAGCTCACTGATGAACCGATGGACGAACCGCCGGCACGAATGCGCGAGCGGTGGCAAGCTACCGGACGCGACGGCGAACATCTGTGGATTATGCAACACGGCGAGACGCGCATCATGCCGTGATCTGAATGCATTGCTTCGGCGCGTCGTCGCACTGTGTACGGTGGCTCACCTCCTTATTGTGCGCGAATCTTGCTATCGGTTGTACAAACCCTCCTAACGGAGCTTTCCAATGGCTGCAGCCAAGAAGTCCAGTAGTCGAAGCGGTGGTAGAAAGAGGTCGCGGTCCAAATCCTCCGGCCGCAAGGGCGGACGCCGCAAGGTTGCCGCTCGGAAGCGGACGAGCGCCCGTAAGTCGTCAGGCGCGAGAAAGTCGTCGCGGCGAAAGGGCGGAAGAAAAGCTTCTTCGAGTCGCAAGAGCTCGGGGCGTAAGTCCTCTTCCCGGAAGAAGAGCGGCCGCAGCCGGCCTCGTCGGAAGAAACAGTCTCCCGTGGCTCGCGTGAAGCGTGTTGCAACGGGCGTAGTCCAACAGGCAGCGGGCTTGGGCGAGCGCGCCGTCGATTCGGTTACGGAGTTCGTCCAGGATCGCTTTTAGCTTTCGGGGCGTTCGGCAGCCGCTTTCCCTCGACAGCGGTTGCCGCGCCACGGTCGGTGTGGCCCCTCAGCCACTGCTCGGTCTCAGTGAAGACGTGCTCGCGGCCATAGTCGACCGTGATGATGTGACCCGCGCCTCCGGTCCAGACCAGTCTCTTTTCCTGCGCGCCTAACGCCTTCAGGGCGAATTCGGCGACATCAGGCGGGCAACGCGGATCCTCGCGGGATTGGATTATCAAGGTAGGTGTCTGCACACCGGGAAGAGATTTTCTAGCGAGCCTCACGACCTTCGACAACTCGAACAGAGCGCGACCGGTGATGGCGCCGTAGGCAAGGTTTTTCTCCCGCTCGATCGGATCACGGATCGACCGCGGATCTCTCGAGTTCACTTCGCCCGCAAATCTCTCCCAGGCCCAGTGCGTCGATGCCACCAGTCTCAACACTCGCGGCATGCCGAGATATGGCGCAATCAGAACCAACGCGGGGATATCATCGAGCTCGGCAGCGAGCAGTACCGCCAGCGCGCCACCCATCGAGAGCCCAACGACAGAGACAGACGCGTGCCGCCGGCGCATTTCGACAAGCGCGCTCCTCGCCGCCGAGATCCAGTCCGCAGCGCGAGATTTCCCGAACGCATCCATGTTGCGGCCATGCCCTGGCAGCAGTGGGGCGTACAGGCTGAAGCCCGATTTGTGGAGTCTCCGCGCAAGCAGCGCGAGCGTCTGGGGCGTGTCTCCAAAACCATGCAGGAGGAGGACTCCGGGTGAGCCCTCCTCCTGTAGATCGATCGTTTGCGCGCCGCGTATTACGGGCGCTGTATCAGCGCTCGGCCGCCCGTCCATTCGGTGTCACTGAGGAGACAACTCTCTCGTCATCGACAGTACGGAATCAGCGTCGTGCCCGTTGCCAAGCCCGGCGGCGAGAGAGTTGGGCTCGATCAGGAACGTCATTCCCTTCCTCTCCGCAATTCCGGCTGACACGAGTCGGCTGAGCGCCAGTGCGATCGACTCGCGGGTTGCGCCGACCATCTCGCAGAGAAGGCGATGGTGGTTGTTCTCGAGCTTAAGCCGTCCATCATCCGTGGTGAAGCTGCGATCAGTGCTGAGGTGAGAGAGCGTGGATATGAGCCGCTGGTCGACGTTCAACGCCGCAAGCTCGTGCAGCTTTTCGAGCAGATACGCGCGTTCGGACATTATCTGCGACAGCAGTGGAAGCGTCTGGCCGGGCGCCTCTCTCACGAATGCGCGAAACTGCGCTCCGCTCAGAAACAGCGTCTTCGTCTCCTCGGATGCGCTGGCGTCGGTTACGTAATCACTGTTCGGTGTCAGGCCTTCGCTTCCGAATGTCTGGCCTGCGGTGGCGATCACGGGAACGAATCCGCGCCCGACTTTGATCTTGTTGCGCAGAACGATGTGCCC
>JALYZH010000298.1 GCA_030948945.1 Gemmatimonadota bacterium
TCCATCCGCCACGGCCCGAGATCACCGATCAGGGATTTCTTGAACGAAGCGCCGAAACCGGGCATTTCCGATCCGCGTTGCCAGTCCGGACGATAGGCACGACCCTCGAATCCGTACCCGCGCAGGAAATCCGGCTGCTTCGTTTTGACATTCCGGAAACGCGGGACGTAGATCGCGTCGGGCCGATTGCCGATTTCCCGGCGGTCCATCGCGAATGGCAGCGTACCGCTCGCGCCGCCGTCCATGATGTGGTCCATCAGGTTGTGTCCCAGCTCGCCGCTGGAGCTGCCGAGGCCACCCGGAAACTCGGGCGTCGCGGAGTTGAGCAGGATGCGCGTCGATTCCATCGCCGACGCGTTGAGAAAAATCACCTTCGCGCCGACGTCGAACATCTCCTTCGTGTTTGCGTCGATCACCCGCACGCCCGTCGCACGGCGCTTCGCCGCATCATAGATCACGCTGTGCACGACGCTGAAGGGCCTGAGAGTCAGTCGCCCCGTTTTGCGCGCCGCCGGAAGCGACGCGTTGATGCTGCTGAAGTACGAGAGCGTGATGCATCCCCGCGCACAGTGCCCGCACAGGTGGCACTTCTGGCGCCCGCCGTGATCCTCGGTCAGCACGGCCAGTCGCGCGTTGGTGATTACTCGCTCCCCCCCGAATTTCGTGAGCAGGATGTCGCGCGACTTCTGTTCGGCGGCGTTGAGCGGCCATGGTGTCTGGAACTCGCCGTCAGGCACCTGTGGGAGGTTCTCCCGACGTCCCTGGATCCCAACGAATTTTTCGACATAGCTCCACCACGGAGCCAGATCCTTGTACCTCAGCGGCCAGTCGACGCCGTAGCCTTCCTTCGCATTTGCTTCGAAGTCGAGATCGCTCCAGCGGTACACGCACCGCCCCCACATGATCGAGCGACCTCCAACCTGCCGCCCTCGTATCCAGTAGAACGGCTTGTCGTCGGGAAAGGAGTACGGATTGTCGAGGTCGTTGACGAAGAATTTGGAAGACCACTCGTCGCACGCGCCCGTGTGCCTCTGGATGGGTTGATACCGCTCGACCTGTTTGCGGTTACCCATGCCTCGATAGCGCTTTTCCCACGGAAGGACGTGCTCCACGTAGTCAACCGCCGGATCGATCGGCCGTCCTGCTTCGAGCACGATCGTGCGGAGTCCCTTCTCGGTCAGCTCCTTTGCCGCCCAGCCGCCGGAAATCCCCGAGCCGACGACGATTGCATCGAAAGTCATTGGAGGCATCGTCAGACCGCCGGAGTGAAAGGCACGTTACCCTGATATCCATTGAAGAACATCTGCACTTTCAGGATGTCCTGTTCCACGGGTTTCGATGTGAAATATCCGTACACCGTGAGAGCCTTGAGCCGGCGGAACGTGAAACCAGCGCCGGCCTTTTCCGTGGTAGCGGCATCGAGAGCGGTCATCAGCTCGGCTTTCTTCGCTGCGGCCAAACCGACGAATCGGGGTGAGCCCATCGCCGACGCACGCGCGTCGATGTCGCTCAGCCCCGCGAGGAAAGTGGCGCGTTCATCGTCGCTCGCCCATTCGGTCAGAATGAGGTCGATGAACTCCGGGACCTTCACGCTGGTCGCGCCGGGCGTGTCGGTCTCGGGGATAATGATCTCGGCGATGTTCGTGACGAGCGCACGTTGATCGCCGTTGAGGGTCCGGAACGGGACGTCACCCAATCGCTGGTGCAGGCTCTTTCCCAGTTGAATCGCGGCTTCGGCTCCGCGGGGAAGAAACGGCAGCGCGAGAGCGGTGCCGAGGAAGCGTACGACTTCGCGTCTTCGCATATCGGGGTTACGACGGAGAGGTGGCGGTCAAGTGAATCCTGACGATCCGAACGTAGGACGCGGGAACGAATGCGTCAAGAAAATTGTGAAGCAGCGGCATCACTCGATGTCGATTGACAGCACCGCCGGGTCCGCCGGCGGGTACCTCAGGTCGAGCTTGTCGAGCGTGTCGGCAATTGTGCGCGCGATCAGCCAGTCGCGAACAGCCTTGTCATCGGCGGGCACGATGTACCAGGGGGCCCATTTTCTGCTCGTACGCTTGAGCGCTCCCTCATACGCCTCGGTGAAGTCGTCCCATTTGGCCCGGTCCTCGAGATCTCCGAGGCGGAACTTCCAGTTTTTCGTCTCGTCAGCGAGGCGCTCCATCAGGCGCCGCTTCTGCTCCTCACGCGACACGTGCAGCATGAACTTGAGGATGACGACGCCGTTGTGAGCCAGCATCTCCTCGAAGTCATTGATCTCGTCGTAGCGGGCGAGCCACTCCTTCTTCTTGATCGAGCCGTGCACCCGGGGAACCAGCACGTCTTCGTAGTGCGAGCGGTTGAAGATCCCGATCATCCCCCGTTGGGGAACCTGAGCGTGCACCCGCCACAGAAAATCGTGGCGTTGCTCGGGCTCCGTTGGGGCCTTGAAGCTCGCGACAGTGCAGCCCTGTGGGTTGACCGCCGTGAAGACTCTGCGAATCGTGCCGTCCTTGCCCGATGCGTCTCGGCCCTGCAGCACGATGAGGAGCGCATACCTCGCATCCGCATAGAGAACGCGCTGGAGATCTGAGATCCGTTTGACGTGCTTTTCGGTCGCGCGCTCCAGCCCTTTCCCGCTCTTGAGGCGACCACGAGCGCGTGCATGGTCGTCGTCGAGCTTGATCGACCGTTTGGGATCGACTGGCTTGAGCTTCACCTGGTGTCGCTATCCCCCGCTAACCGCGGCGAGCACGAATATCGTAGCCCCGTTCGGTACAGCCGTCCTCAGACCGTCGAGGAAGCGAACATTCTCACCATTCACAAAGAGGTTGACGTGGCGTCGCAAGTCTCCGCGCTCGTCCATGATCCGGTCCAGGGCCCCGGGCGATTTCCGGCCGAGCGCGGCGAGCGCGTCACCGACGGTTTCGCAAGGCTCGTGGAGAACCAGAGAGGGATTCTGGTCCGTGTACGAGCAGAGAACGTTCGGCAGCTCGACGGTTATCAAGCTGCCCCCACCTTTCCCGTCTTTACGCAGACGATCGGCGGCAGTGCGCTGGCTATCTCGGTCCACGACGCGCCTTCGTCACCGGAACCGTAGAGCTTTCCGCTTCTCGTTCCGAAATAAATTCCCGCCGGGTCGAACGAATCAGCCGTGAGGGCGTCGCGAAGCACGTTTTCGTAGGCGCCGCTTTGTGGCAATCCCCTCGTCAGTGGCTCCCAGCTCGCCCCCGCGTTCCTCGTGCGATACACGCGCAGCTTCGCTTCCGGCGTCGCGCGAAACATGTCAGCTTCGATCGGCACTATGTAAACTGTGTTGGGGTCGTGAGGATGCATCTGCATGGCGAACCCGAAATCCGAGGGCACGCCATTGG
>JALYZH010000373.1 GCA_030948945.1 Gemmatimonadota bacterium
TTCAAATCCCGCCGTCCCGATTGATCTAACGCAAAAGCCGACCAGGCTTTCGAGCCATTTGTCCCCTCCAATCGTCCCTCTGTTGAAGGCGCGCGGTAGAGCGCCGGGACCATGATGAGGTGGAACGGAGGACAAATGCGTACTGCCAAGAGAAATACTCCTGAAGGGGCTCCTCTCAGCATAGACCGCCGACACACAGAGGCGCTGCTCGATGCGGGGGCCCTGCAGAGCGCGATTTTCAACAGTGCCAACTTCTCGAGCATCGCCACCGACGCCAAGGGCGTCATCCAGATCTTCAACGTCGGTGCCGAGCGCATGCTGGGCTACACGGCAGCCGAGGTGGTGAACAAGATCACGCCGGCCGACATTTCCGATCCGCAGGAAGTGATCGCGCGCGCCAAAGCGCTCAGCGTCGAGCTCGGAACCCTGATTACGCCAGGTTTTGAGGCATTGGTGTTCAAGGCTTCGCGCGGGATCGAAGACATCTACGAGCTGACCTATATCCGCAAGGATAGGAGCCGGTTCCCGGCGGTGGTGTCGGTCACGGCACTACGCGACGCGAAGGACGCCATCATCGGCTATCTGCTTATCGGCACCGACAACACCGCGCGCAAGCAGGTCGAAGAGGAGCGGAAGAAGCTCGATCAGCGGCTGCGCGACCAACACTTCTACACGCGCTCGCTGATCGAATCCAACATCGACGCACTGATGACCACCGATCCACGGGGCATCATCACCGACGTCAACAAGCAGACGGAGGCGCTAACCGGGTGCACGCGTGACGAGCTGATCGGCTCGCCCTTCAAGAATTACTTCACTGACTCGGGCCGGGCCGAGGCGGGGATCAACCAGGTGCTGAACGAAGGAAAAGTCACCAACTACGAGCTCACCGCGCGCGCCAGGGATGGCAGCCTCACCGTGGTGTCCTACAACGCGACCACCTTCCACGACCGCGACAGGATCCTGCAAGGCGTGTTTGCCGCAGCGCGCGACGTGACGGAGCTCAAATCGGTCAACGCGGAGCTGGATCGTCGCACGAGGGAGATCGCATCGGCGCAAGTGATTGCGGATGCTGCGACGGCGCGTCTTGCCCGACTTCAGAGCATAACTGCTGCGCTCAGCAACACCGTCACGCAGGATGAAGTCGCTGATTCCGTTCTCCGCGAGGCCATCGTCGCTCTCGAATGCGATGCCGGCGTCGTCGTCGTCGCACCTGGGGAAGAAGGAACGGGGCTGACGCTCCTGCGCGAATCGGGATCGCTCGATCCGCTCATGCGCTCGTTCAAGCATGTGCAACCGCCCCGGTCACGCGGTCCATACGCCGAAGCAGTGGAGAAGTGCAGTCCAATCTATCTGGAATCGTTTGAGGAGATGCTTGCCCGGTATCCGGCGTTTCGGAATGTCAGCAAGGTCGAATCGCGCGGGGCGTGGATCTTTCTCCCGCTCGAGATCGGCGGAAGCGCGGTGGGTGCTCTGGCGTTCGGTTTCGCCGGCCCCCGCAATTTTACGCTTCTCGACAGGCATTTCGCCGACACCGTTTCACGCTACTGTGCGCAGGCTCTGGATCGCGTCAGACTTCGCATCGCGGCCGCAGTCGCGCTCGCAGAGGCGAGCGAGGCACGGATGATGGCGGAGCACGCGAACAGCGCCAAGACCATGTTTCTGCGCGCGATGAGTCACGAGCTTCGCACGCCCCTGAACGCCATCTCCGGCTACACGGAGATCCTGGAGATGGGAATTCGCGGAGTGGTCAATCCGGAGCAGACCAAGGACCTGGGCCGGATCAAACGCGCGGCCGCTTATCTTCTCCGTCTGATCAACGATATTCTTACAATCGCGAGACTCGAGGGGGCGAGGCCCCTGAACGTGATCTCAATCCCAGTCAATCCAATGCTCGCCGAGGTCGAGGGACTTTGCGCGCTTCAAGCGAAGGCGAAAGGGCTGACGCTGACGGTTACGCCGTGCGAGCGCGAAGTTCTTGTGGCAGCCGACCCTGAGAGATTCCAGCAGATTCTGCTCAATCTCATCACCAACGCGATCAAATTCACTACCACAGGCGGCAGCATCGGCGTCACCTGCGATTGCGACGCCAGCATGGTGCGAGTTCGCGTGAAGGACACTGGGGTAGGCGTTCGTCTGCTGGACCTTGACCGCGTGTTCGAGCCGTTCGTCCAGGTTGACAGACACCTGACGACTTCAACGCAACAGGGCGTCGGCCTCGGACTCTCGATCAGCAGAGAGCTCGCCCGCGCGATGCACGGCGATTTGACGCTTCAAAGCACCGAGGGAGTCGGCTCCACCTTCACGCTGACGCTTCCTATTGCGTCGGAAGCTTCGCTGGCGCCCTCGATTGCGACGCCGGCTCTCCCGATCGACGATTCCCCCTCCAGGCCGGCGCTCGCTTCCTAGGTGTTCGGCCGGCGTGGCGGGCGACTTGCGCTCTGAGCGGGGCCCCAGACACTAAGGCGAGTTCTCACCGGAAACTTCTTTAGCAATGACATCTACATCCGGCTGCCCAATTGCCCCCGCTTCGTCTTTGGCAATCTCGCGTGGGGTCCGGTGCCCACTCACCGGATGTGGGTTGGCTTGGGTCGCTCCACTGGGATCGCTCATGCCTTTGGCTTCCTCGGCCCGACCCTTCACATGTTCGCTCGTGTCGCCGATCGCCTTACCGAGATCACCACGAAACCTGCCCTCGGTTTTCTTCATCTTGCCCTTCGTCTCGTTCTCGAGACCAAGTTTGTTGATGGTCATACATCCCCCGACTGAGGTTGACCGCCCAAAATAAGCGGGCGTCGCTTGGCTTTGGGTTACACCCTGCGCACTCGAACCAACTCGTCCATACCTTCTATCTCGATGTAGTCACCGCTTCCGTCGCGCCAAATCCGAACGGAAGGCCGGTATCGATAGCGGTATTTGTACCTGTAAACGGCCTGCTGCCATTTTTGGCCATTAACGAGGTCAAAAACTCGATCGCCGTCGAACCCCTCGCATTCGCCCTCGACACTGCTTTCCGTGATCAGGTCCATAGATGTTGGCGAGTGGGTCGATGAAGTGCGCCTTAGCCTTTAGAGGACCAGGTGAAGCGTCCGAGGAAATCACTCCATCCCTTCGTGCTTGTCATCCACGACTGTTTATTGGCCGCACGAAGTCTCTGCTCTGTCAGACCAACGGTGCGACGAGCGCGCGGTTTGGCGGAGCCTAGCTCGGTCTCGTTGCTTTTGGCGAGCTTTGTCTCTTTCTTGAGCGTAGTTGAATCCGAGTCCGGAATCCCTCGCGGGCCGAACAGTTTTTTCATGAGATTTCTTTTCATCACTGTGTTCACTGGTTGATTGTCAGGCGGACGAGGCGGAGCGTGTTTAATGCAAAGACCCCTTCGTCGTCGTCCCTGAGAGACGAAATCATCGGGCAACCCAGCAATTCCAATTGAGGAGTCTTCCACGAGCGCCCTGGGAAAAAGAAAGCGTCGCCAGAAGCGCCCAAAACCGACCCTCAGAAACGGGCCTAATAGACGCGGGCTGGTGGGGAAGTCCCGAGTCGCGACTCAATTGTATTGTACGGCACTTTCGAGGCCGGATCAAAGCAGCTCTGTTCCTAGCACCGGAATGGTTGAGCTGCTCGCATAGATGGAGTTGGCCGTCTTATTTTGGCTCGATGCCCACAGATGCTGAGCGCTGGCGATTCCTCGCCGATCACAGCTCAGCAGACCGAAGACGGCAAAGCGGAAACGAAAGTGAACCGTCGGAACCATTTCGGTATATTAGCGATGTAGTCCAACACCGACTCCGGAGTTGAAGATGGCGAGAGACAAACGCCCCTCGGATCGCGTAGCGTCCGACGCAGGACACGTTCTTCCCGCATTGAAGGCAACGAACGCACGCAACAAAAAGGAGAAGGAACTGGCGGCCTCGATTCTTGCGAACCGCGAACCGAAAAAACGTCAGAGCGCCATTTCAGGGACTCTCCGGGTCCCGGTGGTAGAGATGAAAAAGTCCCGCTAGCCATCAAGCTCCTTAAGACTCAGAATCGCCGCGATTGGGATCGTCATACCTGCGGGGCG
>JALYZH010000382.1 GCA_030948945.1 Gemmatimonadota bacterium
GCCAAGCTCGGAGTACGCGTGGACTTCCTTAGGTGGGTGAAGTCCCGGCTGGGGAAGGGTGACACCTACTACGTCGCGGGCTTTCGGGAGCGGTTCGGGGACCCGCGCGTGCCACCCTCCTCCCAGCGGGTCGCGTTCCAGGTCGCTTACGACTGGATGCTTTTTCAGCTCAGCCCCAATGTTGCCGTCGGCCGGCCCGAGGACGCCGATTGGGTGATCATCTACGATGCTCCGACTGCGAGCGGATACCCAAGGTCGCACTTCGGGCCGCTTGAAACGTTTGCACGCGGATACGCGCTCGCGGGGCGGCATGAGGGCTGAGCTCGGTCCACTCGCTGTGACGACCGGCTTCTTGGCCGTCGGCCTCGGGGTCATAGATGCCCTCGGCGTGCTCGATCGCAGCCTGCGAGGGATCCTGGCCGCGCTCGGCCTGGCGTACCTGACCGGCGTGTCGGCCGTTTGCGTCGCATTGATTGCCCTCCTCACGGTCAAGGTACCGTTCACTTTCGCGAGCTTTGTCGTTGCGTGTTTCGTGCTCGCGGGCTCCACGGCAGCGGTCGGTATCCGACGCCGGCCTATCCGACGGACGGGCGAGCGTCTCCCGGTTCGATCGTACCTTCCCGACCTGCGTTCGGTGAAGGTCGCGGTCCCCTTCGCGCTGCTCGCGATCCTCTTCGTGTACCTGCTCATCGGTCTCGCCCAAGCCGCGGTCCAACCGCTCGACGGATTCGATGCCTTTGCGATCTGGACCCACAAGGCCGTGCTTCTGACGAACGGCGACCAGCTGCCCCTACAGGCGCTAACGAACTCGGGAACGGCCCCGTACCTTCATGCCGACTACCCGCTGCTGCTCCCCGTATTCGAGGCCGCCCACTTCCGCGCAGCGGGCACCATCGACACCCAGCTGCTCCACGCCGAGCTCTGGCTCCTGCTGATCGCCTTCGCCTGGGCCGTGGCGTTCGTCGTCCGTCGCTCCACCCCTCTATGGCTCTCGGCGCCGGTCGTCGTGGTCGCCGCCGTTGCGCCCGGCGTCCGCGCTCATCTGTTGTCGGGCTACGCGGACGTGCCGATGGGGCTCTTCATCGCGACGGGGGCGCTGCTGCTTGGACGGTGGATCAGCGGGAGCGGAAGAGTCGAGCTCGGCCTTGCGGCGCTCATGCTCGCCGCGGGCGCAAACGTCAAGAACGAGGGGCTTACGGTGGCTGTGGCACTCTTGATGGTCGCGGCCATCGTGGTAGCAGTTCGAGGGGAGCGCCGCCGCCTGGCAGCAGTCGGGCTGGCGTCGGCCGGGGTGATCGCTGGCGCACTCCCTTGGCGCATCTGGATCGCCGCCCATCACATTTCAACCGAATACCCTCTCTCAAGGAGCTTCTCGCCGCGCTATCTGCTCGATCATGTCGGACGGGTGACGCCTGCGCTGGACGGACTTCACTCCCAGCTCGCCAACGAAAGCACGTGGCTCCTGATCCTTCCGCTTGCCATCGCCCTCGGCGTTGCCTGCGTCTTCGCCGGGGTCGCTCAGCGTGCCGCCGCGTTCTACCTCGGGGGCGGCGCCGCGATCTTCGCTGTTCTTGTGTGGGCGTATTGGATCAGTCCGCTCGAGATCCACGAGCACGTAGGGTCCTCGGCCGATCGTGTGGTCGTGGGGCTGATGCTCGTCGCTGCCGCTGCGGTCCTACAGCTGGGCGGCCATTTGGCTGCCGCGAGCGGCCTGGAAGACACCGTGGCTACAAGCGTTAGCGCGAAGCGCTGACACGGGCTCGACGCCGTGGCACCAGGTGGTCTTCTTGCTTGAGCGTGCCGCACGGTTTCCACCGCTGTTGCTGTTCGGTTTGAACCGGCCTTACCGCCTATCCCCCCAAACGTATTGACCACGAAGCGGCGCCGATCCTCGGCGGGATGTCGCAGGCCGGGTCGTCGCTCCTGCTTAGCACGAAGAGCGGAAGCGGGCTTCGCCGGATAGACCAGGCGGAAAGGGATCGGTGCCTGTTGACTCCGGGAG
>JALYZH010000392.1 GCA_030948945.1 Gemmatimonadota bacterium
CCGTTGAAGAGGACCATATCGGTCCCCACGTTCTGCGATCTGTTTTCCTCCCACTTAAGATTCGGGTTCCCCAGAGATGTTTGCCGGAATCCCGCGGCCACGCTGCTTCCCGAGCCCGTCACGTCGTAATAGGTGTCGCCGCGGCTGCCACCGAATTGTGAGACGATGCGGCCTGACGGTATCAACTGGTTGCCGGTGACGCCCCATCCATACCGGAGCATGACGTCAGAAAAGAATCTGTTCCCCGACATGAACGGCTCGTTGGAGATTCTCCATCCCAGTCCGAATGCGGGGAAGGTTCCCCACTGGTGACCGGGCCCCAACCGGGATGATCCGTCTCTGCGAACCGTGACGCTGGCCACGTATTTATCGCCAAAATTGTAGTCAGCCTTTGCAAACAGGGACAATAGTGCGGCCTTGCCGCCAGTGCTGAAGACGTTCTTGGTCTTGGCGTCGCCGAGGGCGTCCTGGATGTAGCGCGAATTCGGATTGGTGTTCAGAAGGTTATTTATCGACCCCGTAATGAACCGGTTGGTGCTGGCGTTGGCTTCCTGGCCCACGAGCAGGTCGAAGTTGTGCCGGCCAAGCGCCTGGACGTATCTCGCGGTGTTGCTCCAGGTCCAATCGTAGAACTGATTGGTTTGCTCATTAATGGAGGTACTGGCGTTCGGCTCGGAGTTTTCCGGGGTGGCTGGGTTAAAGCCCGCGAAAGCGTTTTGACCGACGCTGAATCCGAGCTTGGTTTTCAGCGAGACCTTCTCGAATGGGTCGAGACCAGCGAATACGTTCCCGAAAATGTTGACGTTCTTCGCTATGTCGTTCCGGTGATTGAACGCGAACGCGAGGGGGTTGCTGGAGTTGCCGAGCGTTGTGGCTTTCCCGCTGGCCCAGTTCCCGTTGATATCGTAAATCGGAATGACCGGCTGCAGCAGGATGTTCTTGCCGAGGATACCGCCTTCTCCAAAGTTGTCGTTCGGCTCACCCCCGTAATGCCGCTCGAGGCCGAGGGCGACGTTCTCGCCGAAATTCAGCTTGCTGCGGTTGAAGGTGGTATTGACGCGAACGCTTCCCCGCTTGAAGTCGTTGTACTTCGCCGTGCCGCCCTGATGGAAGTAGTTGAATGAAACCCGGTAGGCGTTTTCGTCGCCGCCGCCGTTGACATCAAGGTTGTAATCCCCAACCTGCGCCGGTCCGAATACCGCGCCCCACCAATTGGTGCCCGCACTGCCGGGCATGATCAAGGCGTTGGGATAGGAGTATTTGCTCGGATCGACATTGATGGGACGGCCGTACGCGTCGGTGCTGGGGGTGCCGGAAGTGCCGGCCGCTGCGTAGATGTACTGAGGGACCGTTGGGTTATTGGGATCGCCGTAAATGTTGGTCGGGACCGCCAGGCCGGCATTCAGATAGCTTTGCTTTACGACCTGGAAGTAGTCGAGCGAGTTGGTGATGAGGAAATCATCGTAGCCGCGGACCGGAGTGGCAACGCCTGTTCTCAACCGCAGCGTTGTCTTGGGAGGTCCCGCCACTCCCCTCTTGGTCGTTTCGATGAGAACGACACCGTTACTGGCTCGCGAACCGTAAATGGAGGCAGCTGAGGCATCCTTCAGCACTTGGACCGAGGTAATATCGTCGGGATTGAGAAAGTTGAGGTACGTTTCCTCAACGGGTGTGCCGTCGATGACATAGAGTGGATCATTGTTCTGAAAGGAGCTGACGCCGCGGATTCTCACAGTGCTTCGTGACCCCGGACTACCGCTCGAAAGAACCGTTACGCCCGGTACCGTTGCATCAAGCCGCTGAAGAACGCTGGCACCCGTCTGTCGTTGAGCACTCTCCACGTTCACGCTGGAGACCGCGCCGGTGATGTCTCCGCGCCGCTGCTCAGTGTACGCCGTAACGACAACTTCCTCGAGATAAGTAACCTGCGCCATCGTGATGTCGATCGTGCTGCGACCGGCGACGGTGGTCTGGACGAGGTGTTGCCCGACTACCGAGAATGTCAGCACAGCATCCGCGGGCGCTGTTATTCGATATCGCCCGCTCTCGTCCGTGAGTGTACGGACGTCGGTTCCCTGCACACGGACCGTGACCCCTGGAAGCGGCGCGCCTCCCGTCGAGGTGACCTTTCCAGTTACCGCCTGGGTCTGGGCCGATGCGATTCCGCTGGGGGCGAGGATCAAGACGAGACCAACCCCTGCAGCGAGAAGCCAGTATGCACGGCTCTTCAAGAATGACTGCGTACGGAACACTTTTTCCATGAGTAATCCTCCCAGTAACTCCATAGGCCCTCCTCCAAAATAACCCACGAACACTCTTCTCATCCTTCGGGTCGTCGCATCGACTGTAAACCCTGTATGGCGATCAATTGGCGATACGTCAAGAGGTGGACGTTGCGCGCGTTGAGTGCGTCCCTGAACCGGGGCGACGTAAGCGCATCGAGTTCTCCCTGACGATTCTTGCTCATCTCGGGGAGAGCGCCGTCCTTGTTCATATCCAGCAATGCGCCGAGCTCTGCGTCGTCGATCCCAACGTGTGTGACCACGAGATTGAACTGCGGATGGAGGCGGTCGACCATCGCGACAAGGCTGTCGGTTTTGTGCGGCGGCGCCGCCAAATATTGTGGATCGTTTCTGGTCTCGCCGAAGTACTGCGACATACCCAGGCCGAATTCCTTGGCGAGCCGCTCGGTGATCTCACGAAACTCGGGATAGCGAACCGCTGTCCCCATGTGATAGTCGACGTAATCGATCTTGAGACCAGATCGGAGCGCCCGCTCGATCTGCGCGCGCAGCTCCTTTTCTACTTCCCCCAGATTGGGGTGATTCTGGTGAAGCGCCTCGGAGGACTGAAAAAAATAGCCGTCCGCATCGACCAGCGACGGGACGGCTGTTCGACCCAACACCGGGCCCCAGCGATAATTCTTCCACTCGGAATTGAGAGTCAGGTGAATGCCGACGGCGACCGCCGGGTTTCGCTTGAGGATTTCCACCGTCTCCTGATACCAGGGAGTCGGAAACATCACCGACACGGAGACCGGAAGGCCGGTGGCGATGAGTCTTTCGAGACCCATGTTCACGCTGTGGCTCATGCCTGCATCGTCGCTGCGGATAATCAGGTAGACCTGGTCGGAATTGCCGGAACGTCTCGACGGGTCGGCCTGACCGACAACGTGGGTCGGCGCGGCGAGCAACAAACAACCGCCTAGCAGAGCGAAGGAACGAAGCAACCGCGTACCTCTCCAGGGAGGGAATCGCAAAAGTCTGCCTATCTCACATTGCCAGGTGCGAGCAACACAGCACTGCTGTGGCAGTCGGGAGACAAGACGAAATACTGCTTGGGGTTCCGAATTGTCAAGAAGTTTTTTTGGGATCGATCGACGGGCGGTTTCGTCTTTCGGCGGGACAAAAGAGCGCCAGCGTCCTGAAATGGGACGGCGGGATTTGACCGTAAGCTGCGAGCAGAGCGAGCAGCGTCGGCGAAAGCCCGGCGAAACGATTTTGCCCCGCGATCGCGGGGGCAAAATCGGGACGGCGGGATTTGAACCCGCGACCCCCTGAACCCCATTCAGGTGCGCTACCGGGCTGCGCTACGTCCCGTTTCCGCTCGAACACCGCGAGCGAAACAGACTGGGAGTATAGTGGCTCGTTGCATCCGCTACAACCCAACCGCCTCCACACAGAACTCAACCGCTCGTGTCGGAAAGGTTTTTGCAGGCGTTTCCACCAGATGAAGGATCCAGCAGAAAAGCATCCGCTCTCCAACCGCGCGCCCAAGACGCCTCAAGGAGAAGCGCCGACTCCGATTACCCCTATCGGCAACTCCCGCCTCGCCGATGCGGTCAAGCAAGGCGCTCGCATCTACCAGCTCATGGTGGAGAGCGTTCGCGACTACGCGATCTTTCTGCTCGACCCTAGCGGGTACATCGCCAGTTGGAACCGGGGCGCGCAACGGATCAAAGGCTACACCGCCGATGAGATCATCGGCCGGCACTTCTCGGTCTTTTACGGCCCGGAGGATATCGCCGCCCGCAAGCCGGAATGGGAGCTCGAGATTGCGACACGCGACGGCCGCTTCGAGGATGAAGGGTTTCGCGTTCGCAAAGATGGCACGACTTTCTGGGCGAATGTTGTCTTCACCGCGGTGCGCGACGATGACGGGACGCTCCTCGGGTTCGCGAAGGTATCCCGCAATCTCACCGAGCGCCGTGCGAATGAGCAGCGAGCGGTAGCCGACGCTCGCCGCCTCGCCCCGGCGGAAACCGCCAACGTTGCCAAGAGTGAGTTTCTCACTGCGATGTCTCACGAGCTGCGAACGCCTCTCAACGCAATCGGAGGCTACACGGAGCTGCTCACCCTCGGCTTGGGCGGGCCCGTGACATCGCAGCAGCTGGAGTACCTGGAGCGCATCCAGAGAAGCCAGCAGCATCTCATGGGAATCATCGCCGATCTCCTCAACTTCAGCCGGATCGAGTCAGGTCAGATCACCTATGACGTCGCGCCGATCCTGCTCTCCAAAGTCTTCGAGGCAGTGATCGCCCTGGTTGAGCCACAGGCTTTGGCGAGATCTGTCTCTCTGGAGCGCGAAGCGGTCGAGCCGGTTCTCGCCATTATGGGTGACCGCTCGAAGGTCGATCAGATTCTGCTGAACCTTCTTTCCAACGCGATCAAGTTCACAGGCAGCGGCGGAGCAATAACGTTGAGCACGACGTTCACGGATGACACCGCGAGCATTCTCGTGGTGGACACCGGCCGCGGCATCCCGGTCGACAAGCTCGAAGCCATCTTCGAGCCATTCGTCCAGCTGGGACGCTCGCTGAGCAGCGCTCACGAAGGAACCGGGCTTGGCCTTGCCATCAGCAGGGACCTCGCGCGCGCCATGAAAGGAGACCTGACGGTGTCGAGTGTGGAGGGAGCCGGCTCGACATTCACAGTCACGCTCCCACGAGGTTAGTGAGCGCGTTGAACGCAGACACCGTCGCGACTCCTAACCCGCAACGATTTTCCCGACATAGAAGTCGCCGAACTCGGCGTACCTGGCGCTGACTTCATCGAAGCGCATGTCGGTGACGAGCTTCTTGAAATCGAGCGCGTCTTTCGCGAACAAGGTGACTCCCCACTCCCAGGCGTCCAGGC
>JALYZH010000406.1 GCA_030948945.1 Gemmatimonadota bacterium
GCCAAGCGACTGCACGCGCCGTTAGCTCAATTGGCAGAGCAAATGACTCTTAATCATTAGGTTGCAGGTTCGATTCCTGCACGGCGCACTATGGCCCTGACAACTGAGCCGACGATCAACGAAGCGAGACGGCCACCTGACTGGTGGCCGTTTGCGTTTGCCCAGTCGCGACTGAATCCGTGGCGGGGACTGGGTGGATTGCCGCGAGAGATCTGGCTTCTCTTCGCGACTAATCTGATCAACAGGGCAGGGATGATGGTTCTCCCGTTTCTCGTCCTGTATCTCACGCGTGAGCTCGGCTTTTCCGCCGCGCGCGCCGGTTTCGTCTTTGCTGTTTACGGAGCAACGGCAATTCTCGCCGGCCCGATTACCGGCAAAACGAGCGATCGCATCGGTGCGCTTCCAATAATGCGCGCGTCGCTATTCGCATCGGGGATAGCACTCCTGCTATTTCCGTTCGCAAAAAGCTACGCCGCCGTGCTTGCGGTGACCGTCCTATGGGCTGGCTGCGCGGAGCTGTTTCGCCCAGCGAGCCTTGCCGCGATCGCACACATCGTCTCTCCAGCACAGAGAAGACCGGCCTTCGCGCTCAACCGTCTCGCGATCAATCTCGGAATGAGCATCGGTCCGGCTCTTGGAGGTTTTCTCGCGACAGTCTCGTTTCGTGCGATGTTCGTGGTCGATGCGGGGACGACGCTGATCGCCGGAGCAGTGCTTTCCCTCACTACCTGGCGATTGGCTACCGGTGGCCAGAGTGCGCACTCCAAAGGCGACGAAGACACGCATCTCGAGGTGCGAAGCATTTTGCGGGACACCAGGCTCGCGATCTTCCTCCTGGCATCAGTGATGGTCGGCATCGTCTTCTTCCAGCACGAGTCGGCGCTTCCGCTCTACATGGTGCAGTACCTTCACATGTCGCCCGCGTTTTACGGGACGCTCTTCACGATCAACACTTTGCTGATCGTTGCGCTCGAGGTTCCCCTGAATTCCGCCACCTCTCGCTGGCCGAATACGTGGTCGCTCGTCATCGGATGCGTTCTGTTCGCGGTCGGATTCGGCGCGCTCGCCTTCGTCTCGTCTGCCGCGGGCATCCTGGCAATGGTGATCGTGTGGACGTTCGGGGAGATGATGCTCTTTCCCGCAATGGCCGCACACCTCGGCGAAATCGCTCCCGACTCTCTGCGGGGGACGTACATGGGAGCCTATAGCATGTCGCTCAGCGTCGCTCTCACTCTCGGCCCCTGGCTTGGGACTCAGCTGCTCGCGGTGTGGGGAGCCGGCGGAGTCTGGTCGGTCATGTTCGTGCTGGGGGCGCTGGCCGCTGTGCTGATGGTGTATGCCGCGCCGCCGCACCTGCGGCGCCGTGCTGCAATCGTCGCTGAATCTTAGCGACAATCATCTCGATGGCTATCGAGTTGTGTCCCCCGCGGGGAACGATCACATCTGCGTAACGCTTGCTCGGCTCGACGAACTGGAGATGCATCGGCTGAACCGTCGACAAGTACTGTTCGATGATCTCGTCGAGCGGACGCCCACGAACGTGCGTATCACGCTCGATACGGCGAATGAGCCGGATATCCGGATCCGCATCGACAAAAACCTTGACGTCGCAGAGGTCCCGTACCCGCTCGTCGACGAACAGGAGAATGCCGTCGATCACGATCACATCGGCGGCCTCTACGCGCGTTGGCTCGGCGCGACGCAGGTGCGTGACAAAATCGTACTCGGGTTTCTCGATCCGCTTGCGTTTGCTGAGAGCTTCGAGATGCGAGCAGAGCAGGTCGAAGTCGAACGCGTCAGGATGGTCCCAGTTTAGCTTCCGACGCTCGTCCAGACTGAGCGAAATGAAATTCTTGTAGTAAGCGTCCATATCGATGAACGCGACGGATGACGTCGTGAGGTGATCCGCGACATTCTTGGCGACCGTCGATTTTCCCGAGCCGGACCCGCCGGCAATCCCGATTATCAGGGGTTTGAGCATCCTGCTCCAAAGCTACGATTGTTGTGATTGGAACGCATTATGCCGCGCCGAAGCTGATCGCACCGCTCTCTCACCACAGGCTCCGCAATGAAGATCAGAACGTTCGCCCTCGCGCTGGTGGTCCTCGCCGTTGCCGCCTGCGGCGCCTACTCACGGGGCCCTGCCAGCAC
>JALYZH010000007.1 GCA_030948945.1 Gemmatimonadota bacterium
GAGAGAGAGAAGTCCATTGCCCAGCTGAAGGAGCCGCTCGAGAGCCACCTCAAGAAAGCCGGCATCGCCAACGTGGAAGTGAGCGGTCGACCCAAGCATCTCTGGTCGATCTACAAGAAGATGAAGAAGTGGGACAAGCCGTACGAGGAGATCTACGATCTGCTCGCGGTTCGTGTCACCGTGAACGCCGTCCCGGACTGCTACCACGCACTCGGTGTCATCCACGACCAATTCACTCCGCTCCAGGAGCGGATCAAGGACTACATCGCGCAGCCGAAGTCAAACGGGTACCAGTCGCTCCACACCACCGTCTTCGGCCCCAACCGACAGCTGTTCGAGATACAGATCCGTACGCGCGAGATGCACCGAACCGCCGAATACGGAATCGCTGCCCACTGGCGCTTCAAGGAAAACGCGAAGAGTGCCGACGAGCTCGACCGTGCGCTGCAATGGTTCAGGCAGGTGCTCGAGCTGCAGCTGGACGCCAAGACACCGGACGAGTTCCTCGAATTCCTGAAGCTAGACCTCTATCAGGACGAGATCTTCGTCTTCACGCCAACCGGCGACGTCATCCAGCTTCCAAAGGGTGCGACGCCCATCGATTTCGCGTTCGCCGTCCACACCGAGGTGGGACTGCACTGCCAGGGCGCGCGCATCAACGGGCGCATTGCCAGTCTCGCGCGCGAGCTCAAGAACTCGGAGACGGTGGAGATCATCACATCTCCGTCGGCAAAGCCCAGCCGGGACTGGCTGGCGCACGTCAGGACCGGCAGGGCGCGTCACAAGATCCGGCAACGCCTTCGCATCGAGGAACAGAATACATCCATCAAGCTCGGCCGAGAGATTCTTGACCGTGAGATCAAGCGGCGGAAGCTGGGCAAACCCGACGATGCGGAGCTGTTGAGAGTCGTGAAGGTGCTGCACCTGACCGACCTGAATCACCTCATCGCCTCGATTGGTCAGGGCGACGTTAACGTCTCGCAGGTGCTGAAGGAGCTATACCCCGGTTCAGAGCCCGCGACCGAGGCCAAGCCGGGCCCGCTCGACTGGCTGGTAGATAGGGTACGCGGCGCGCCGAAGGGCATCCGGATTCAGGGTGTCGACGGGATGATGGTCCGCTACGCGCAGTGCTGTCAGCCTGTACCCGGAGACCCGGTTGTGGGGTATGTAACAAGAGGGAGAGGCGTAAGCATTCATCGCTCCGATTGTCCGAACCTTCTCATGCTCGTCCAGGAGCCGGAGCGCCGGCTCGACATAGATTGGAAGGAGCTGGAAGGCGAGAAATTCATGGTTCGTTTGGCCCTCGAAGCCACGGACAGACGGGGACTCTACGCCGACCTCGCCACCGCCGTTTCAGCGACTGGTACCGACATCAGGAGCTTCGAGCTGCACAGCTCGGATGGTCACGTGGTCGGTGAGCTCGCCGTCGAAGTCGGCAACCTCGCACACCTTCAAAAAATTCTGAAAGCAGCTCGACGCGTCAAAGGCGTGACTGAGGTCGCGCGACGTGAGCGGCTTGCCAGTGATACCAAGAATGTCGAAAGCAGTATTTGACCTGCAGGCTCCATTCGAGCCCGCGGGTGACCAGCCAAAAGCGATTGCCGAACTGACGCGGGGCCTCGACAGAGGCGACCGGTTTCAGACTCTGCTGGGCGTGACCGGATCCGGAAAGACGATGACAGTCGCGAATGTCATCAGGAATTTCGGACGGCCGACGCTCGTTCTATCGCACAACAAAACGCTGGCGGCGCAGCTGTACGGAGAGCTCAAAGGCTTCTTCCCTCACAACGCCGTCGAGTATTTCATCTCGTACTACGACTACTACCAGCCGGAAGCGTACGTGCCGACGACGGACACGTACATCGAGAAAGATGCGTCGATCAACGAGGACATCGACCGGTTGCGCCTGCGCGCGACGTCGAGCCTGATGGAGCGCGACGACGTAGTCATCGTGGCGACGGTGTCGGCGATCTACGGCCTGGGCGATCCCCGCAGCTACCGCGAGCAGATGGTGACGCTCACGAAGGGTCAGAAGATTCCGCGCGACGATATCCTTCGCTCTCTGGTGAAGATCCAGTATTCCCGAAACGACATGGGCCTCGAGCGCGGGACGTTCCGCGTGCGCGGCGACACGGTGGAGATTCTTCCCGCCTACGAGGAGCAGGGCGTTCGCGTCGAGATGTGGGGCGACGAGATCGAAAGGATCAGCAAGATCAATCCGCTGACAGGAGACACGATCGCCAATCTGGAGAAGGCGGCGATCTATCCGGCGAAACACTTCGTGACGTCACGTCCCACGATCGAGCGCGCTGTCGGACTCATCCGCGCTGAGCTGAATCAGCGGTTGAACGAGCTTCGCGCCGGTGGAAAGCTGCTCGAGGCGCAACGCCTGGAATCGCGGACGAATTTCGACATCGAGATGATGCTCGAGATCGGAACCTGCGCGGGAATCGAGAACTACTCCCGGCATCTGTCGGGACGCGCGGAAGGCGAGAGGCCGGCCTGCCTCTTCGATTACTTCCCGGAAGATTTTCTCGTCGTCGTCGACGAGTCACACGTGACGCTGCCGCAGATTGGCGGAATGTTCAACGGCGACCGTGCGCGCAAGCTCACGCTGGTCGACTATGGATTTCGTCTGCCGAGCGCGCTCGACAATCGGCCGCTGATGTTCGACGAGTTTCTTTCGCTGACTCCCCGCGCGCTCAACATCACAGCGACTCCGGGCGACATCGAGCTACGACTCTCGGAAGGCGCAGTGGTCGAGCAGATCATTCGGCCGACCGGTCTCATCGACCCGGAGATTGAGGTGCGACCAGTGCGCGGCCAGGTCGACGACCTTCTGAGCGAGATTCGCATCCGGGAGCGCAGAGGTGAGCGTGTTCTCGTCACCACTCTCACTAAGAGAATGGCTGAAGATCTCGCCGATTATCTGCAGCAGATGGGCGTCCGCGTTCGGTACATGCACGCCGACATCGACGCCATCGAGCGCATGGAGATCGTCCGCGGCCTCCGACTAGGCGAATTCGACGTACTGATCGGAATCAACCTTCTGCGGGAAGGACTCGACCTGCCCGAAGTCTCGCTGGTGGCAATTCTCGACGCAGATCAGGAAGGATTTCTGCGCAGCGACCGTTCGCTCATTCAGACGGTTGGGCGCGCAGCGCGGCATCTGAGCGGGCGCGCCATCTTCTACGCCGACAGGATGACCGGTTCCATGCAGCGCTGCATCGACGAGACCAATCGTCGCAGAGTGATCCAGACGGCGTACAACGTCGAGCACGGAATAACCCCGGTGAGCGTGAAGAAGAGCGTGGATCAGGTGAGATTCACGACCCGCGTTGCCGACTCACGGGTGGAGCGCGATGAGCGGGAGAAGGAGAAGGTGCGCCGCGTGTCTGAGTCCCCATCGCGCTACGGAGATCTGCCCGCGCTCATCGCGGATCTCGAGGCGCAGATGCGCGAGGCGGCTACCAATCTCGACTTCGAGACCGCGGCACGGCTGCGTGACGAGCTGTTCGAGGTCAAGGCGAAGGCCGGTCGTGAGGAAAGGAGTCGGGGATCGCTGGCGGGCCTTCACGCCCGCTAGCAATGCCAGCTCACCGGCATCTCGTTCCTCCTCTCGCTGAGAAGGGCCACCTTAAGCTCACCGAAACAGAGCTACGATCGTGGGGTCAGGACCTTGGCCAGTCCATCAATCCTCCGCTCGTTCTTACGCTCACCGGGGAGCTTGGCGCCGGCAAGACGACGCTGGCGCAGGCGATCTGTCTTGGCTACGGCGTGCGAGAGGAGATCACCAGTCCGACTTACTCGCTCGTCCAGGAATATTCAGCGCCACGATCAGCGGTGTTTCACATCGATTTGTACAGAGTCGAATCGCCCGACCAGCTCACCAATCTCGGATGGGACGACATCATCGGGTCGCGATCCTTGATCATCGTGGAATGGCCCGAGCGCGCCGGTACGCGACTCCCGGAGGATCACCTGCCAATCGATCTCGACTACGTCCCCGACGATCCGACGCGTCGGATCCTTCTCGCCGGGTGAGACCCATGGGCGCATGACGCGCTCGTACACGATTGCGCTCGACGGATCCACTTATCGGGGAACTGTGGCGCTTCTTCGTGATGCGGAAATCGTAGCTGAGCGAACACTCGGGGACGAAGGCACTGGAGTGCCCCGCGCGGGAAGGGGAGACAAGCTGATGCCAGCGATCGGCGAGTGCATCAAAGAGGCGGGGGTCGACCGCGACCAAATCGCACGCATTGTGTGTGGGGCGGGCCCGGGCAGCTTCACCAGCCTGCGAGTTGCGGGTTCGATCGCGAAGGGCCTGGCAGTCGGGTACGGCGTCGACCTTTTCGCGGTTCCATCGCTTCTTCTCACCGTGGCAGGCGCTCGGCCGGCGCTGACGACGGGAGACTATTTGTCGGTACTCGATGCCATGCGCGGCGAACTGTTCGCCGCTCGGGTCACGGTGAAATCCGACAAAACTGCAATCCAAACGGCGCTCACCCGGATCCTCAGCGTCGAAGAACTACGAGAGGTCAGTGAGCTGGAGCCAGCCATTCGCGTAGTCGGGCCTGGCCAGCAGCTCGATCTGCATCCGCACGCGAGGGGCGTGGCCTCGCTGCTCGAATTCCTGATTGAAGAAGGTCCAGTCGATCTCGCCTCGTGGGAGCCGGACTACGGTCGGCTGGCCGAGGCGCAAGTGAGGTGGGAGGCGGCGCACGGGCGTCCGCTGCCGCGATGACGGCATTTCTGCGCGCGGCCGCGGAAGGCGACCTGAGCCAGGTCGCGGAGATCGAACAATCCTGCTTCGCAGACCCGTGGAGCGAAGAATCATTCCGACGTCTGCTCGGCGGCACACCCGCTATCTTTCTGGTAGCGCTCTTTCCGCCTGAGCCTGTCGTCGCCGGATACATTGTCGCATTCTCTGTCGGAGAAGACGCCGAAGTGCTCAATGTCGCGGTCGACGCCAGATTCCGAGGAAAGGGATTGGCGGGGCAGATGCTCGATGCGGCGCTGATCGAGTTGGGCGCGCGAGGTGTCCGTACCGCGTTTCTCGAAGTCCGCGAGTCGAACAGCGCGGCGCGAGCACTCTACGCGTCGCGGGGATTCGTCGAGATCGGACGAAGGTCGAAGTATTACCGTCGGCCGGTCGAGGATGCGTTGGTGTTGAGGAGAGCTGTAGAAGCAGCAGAAGGTGACAGCAGGAGAGCGCAGGGCAGTTTTGCTGACCGTTGAAATCGTTGGTTTGCCCGGGCTCTGAGCCCTACCTATACTATTCTGGGCGGGAACCGAACTCTCGCCAGGAGGCACAGTGAGTCGAAGTCTGA
>JALYZH010000022.1 GCA_030948945.1 Gemmatimonadota bacterium
CATCCAGCCGACCACGAGGACGACCGCGAAGTACACCAGCATGAGGAGGTAGTCGATCGGCGTCAGGTGAGTCATCGAAGTCATCGAACCGTATCTCCGCAAAGAGGGCCGGGGCGCTGGATCTCGCGATAGGGCAGCCGTGCAGGCCAGATTATACGCGTGCGAAGCGTCGTCGGAAACCCCACGGCTCACGGAGGATCGGTTGGCCGCTGTCTTTCGAGATCTCTGCACCGGTCAGTCGGGAGACGGTTCGTGAGGGCTGCCAGCCTGCTTCTGCTCACGGCCGCGTGCCTTCTCGCAGGATGCGCGAGGACCAACAAATCGGGCGAGACTGTCCTCACGTTTTCCGGCAGCGCGCTCGGCGCCGAAGGGACGCTCGTCGCCAGGCAGCTGCGTGCATTCATGAAGCTGCACCCCGAGATTCGGGTCGAGCTGCAGCGCACTCCTGACGACGCCTCTCAGCGCCATCAGCTCTATGTGCAGTGGCTCAATGCGCGAGTGGGCAATCCGGACATCCTGCAGCTCGACGTAGTTTGGACTCCCGAGTTCGCGGCGGCGGGATGGGTGTTGCCGCTCACGCGGTTCGCGCCGGCATCGAGTGAGTTCTTCCCCGCCACGATCAAGGCCAACACCTGGGCAGGGCAGCTGTACGCACTGCCGTGGTTTGCCGACGTCGGACTTCTATATCGACGCACGGATTTCATCCCCAACGAGCCTCGAAACCTCAAGGAGCTCGTCACCGATGCCCGGCAGGCGATGGCACGTCCGGGTGGGCCGCGTTTTGGAATCGTGTGGCAGGGCGCTCGGTACGAGGGACTCATCACGGGGTTCGTCGAGTACCTCGGCGCGTTCGGCGGGCGAATTCTCGACGACAGTGGGCGAGTGGTCGTCAATCACCCGGAGGCAGTGCGAGCGCTTCAGTTCATGCGCGACGAGCTGTACACCTGGCACATCGCTCCGCTCGATGTGCTAACCTGGCACGAGGAAGAAGCGCGCTTCGCATTCCAGAACGGCAACGCTGTATTCATGCGCAACTGGCCGTACCCGGTAGCGGCCATGAGCGACAAGGCGCAGTCGCGGGTGGCAGGGAAGTTCGCCGTTTCGCCGATTCCGGCGTCGGGTGACCCGGGTGGACACTCGACTGCCGCCCTGGGCGGCGCGCAGCTCGCAATCAACGCCTACTCCGAATCGCCCGACGCAGCGTATCGCCTGATCGAGTATCTCACCGCACCCGAGCAGATGCTCGAGCGCGCACAGGCAGTGGGACAATATCCGACGCGGTTCGCCCTCTATAATGATCCGCGATTGCGCGGGGCGATCGCGATTCCTCTCGACGACGCGCGTCGCGCGATCGAGAGCGCCACGCCGCGACCCGTAACTCCGATCTATACGGAGCTGTCGGAGATCCTTCAGATCGAGCTGCACCGGGCGCTGGTGCGCCAGGCAGAGCCTCAGGACGCGCTGAATTCCGCGGCGAACCGCATCAACGCACTCATCGAGCGCACAGGAATGCGCAAGTTGATGTCGCCGACGTCCGGCGCGCCGGCTCCCGCGACGACGAGCACCGCCACTCACACTGAATGAGAAAAATATCCCGACTCGGCTACGAGGCCCGACTCGGCTGGGCGCTGGTCGGTCCGGCGCTCGCGGTAATCGCGCTGATCGCGATCTTCCCACTGGGCTGGACTGTGTGGGAATCGCTTCATCTGCACGAGCTGCGTCTGCCGTGGCTCGGACAGCCGTTCGTCGGACTCGCCAACTACGTGGAGATCGCCAAGGATCCGCGGTTCTGGGCGGCGCTGGCTCACACCGCGTTCTTTACTGTCGTTTCCATCTCGCTTGAGCTGTTGATTGGTCTTTTCCTCGCACTGGCGATGAATCGCGTCTTTCGCGGCCGAGGAATCGTGCGGGCGGCGGTGCTGGTGCCGTGGGCAATCCCGACTGTAGTGGCCGCGCTCCTCTGGCGTTTCATCTTCGAATCGCAGGGCGGGATAGCCAACGCGCTGTTGATCGACGTGCACATCCTGAAACAGCCGATGGTCTGGTTCATTGAGACGTCCACCGCGTGGGTGCCGGTGATTCTTGCCGACGTATGGAAGACGACACCGTTCGTGGCGCTCCTCCTGTTGGCGGGACTTCAGAACATCGATCTCAGTCTCTATGAGGCGGCGGCAGTCGACGGCGCCAACGCGTGGTGGCAGCTTCGCCACATCACGCTGCCGCTGCTCAAGCCCGCGATCCTCGTCACGCTGATTTTCAGAACCCTCGATGGTTTCCGGGTGTTCGATCTGATTTATGTGCTGACCGGAGGCGGGCCGGGAACGTCGACCGAGCCTGTTGCTCTCTACACGTTCAACGCCTTACTGCAGAATCTGCGTTTCGGGTACGGCTCGGCGCTCTCGGTCGTGATCTTTGCTATTACCTTCGGCCTCGCGCTGCTCTACGTGCGAGGGCTGGGCGTGCGCCTGGGTGGAGACGAGACATGACGAGCGCTGATACCGCGGCTCTTCGCACGCGGAGACCAATAAGAGCGGGCGTCCGCTGGGGAGGGTGGATCTTCGGCGCTGCGCTCGTAGTGCTGATGCTGTTCACCCTGTTCCCGTTCTACTGGGCGATTGTCGCGTCGCTCACGCCCGAAGCCGCGCTCTTTCGCGACCCGTCGCTTTGGCCTCAGCACATCATTCTGGACCACTATCGCGCGCTGTTTGGCGAGCGCGATTTCATCACACCGATAAGAAACTCCCTGATCGTAGCAGGCACGACTACAATGTTTTGCCTGGTTGTGGGCACTCTGGCGGCGTACGCGCTCGCGCGGCTCGAGTTCAGGGGCAAAGCCGCAATCATGGGGTTCATCCTCGCGGTGACGATGTTCCCGCAGATCTCGATTGTCAGCCCGCTCTACCTGTTGCTGCGATCCCTCCACCTGATCGACACGTATCCCGGCCTCATCATGCCGTACATGACGTTCGCGATGCCACTGACTGTCTGGGTTCTCACCGGATCGATTCGACAGATACCGAAGGATCTCGAAGAAGCCGCGCACGTCGATGGAGCTACCAGAAGACAGAGCTTCACCAAGATCCTGTTGCCGCTCGCTGTTCCGAGTCTCGCGACGACCGGAATTCTCACGTTCATCTACTGCTGGAACGAGTTTCTATTCGCGCTCTCCTTCACGCTCGGCCCGGAGAGACAAACCGTTCCGGTTGCGATCGCGCTATTCCGCGGGATGTACCAGGTGCCGTGGGGCGAGATTCTGGCGGCGGCAATCGTTGCCACGGCCCCGGTTGCAGCTATGGTGTTGGTATTCCAACGCCGAATTGTGCAGGGACTGACGGCGGGGGCGGTGAAGGGATGAAAGAGAGCTGCAACGGAACGGGTGCGAGTATCTGGCGGCTCGGTTGATCGGGATCAAAAGCAACTGAACGGGTGCGAGTCGTGAGTGGCCCAGCTGTTAGTTGCCAGTTCACTACGCCCAGACTTGTCGCAGCGCCATTCCTGGTCCAGCCAAAGGTTTGTGCCGTAATTCCATTGAGCGACGTCCCGACGTCGTGAACTCACAACTTCCAGCTACGTTACTGACAACTCGCACCCGTTCAGTTGCAGTTAGATCCCGGATAAACAGAGATGTCAGACTGCAGTAACGAGGAGACTTGAATGGCAAGAATAGCATTGGAGCACGTCGACAAGATCTACCCGAACGGCTACGTCGCCGCGCGCGATCTGAGCCTCGAGGCCTCGGATGGCGTGCTGCTGGTGCTCGTCGGTCCAACGGGCAGCGGCAAGTCGACTGTGCTCCGACTGATGGCCGGACTCGAGCAGGTGACTGATGGCGTCATCAGGATTGG
>JALYZH010000026.1 GCA_030948945.1 Gemmatimonadota bacterium
GAGCCGTCTCGACCGCAACGCCAAGAAATTCTTCGTCGAGCTGCACAAGGCAGGCGACCCGCGTCACCGCATCGAAGCGGCGTACTAGCATGGCGCGGTCGAGTACCGCCGCGTCGAGGCCGGCTGCTGCGCGACAGGATTCGTCGCGCTCGAATGGAAGCGCATTGCTATCGCGTGAGCAGAAGCTGGAGCTGTATTACTACATGCGGCTCACGCGCTCGCTGGAGGAGCGGCTCGTCAATCTCTACCGTCAGACCAAGGTAGTCGGCGGGCTCTTCCGCTCCCTCGGTCAGGAAGCCGACGCGGTGGGTAGCGCCTACGCGCTCGATCGCTCCAAGGGCGATGTACTGTCGCCACTGATTCGCAACCTCGGCTCGATGCTCGTGCAGGGCGCAAAGCCGAACGAGATCATCAAGCAGTACATGGCCAAGGGTGACTCTCCGACCCGCGGTCGAGAGCTCAACATCCATTACGGCGACCTGGTGCGCGGATTCATCGGGCAGATCTCGCACCTCGGCGACATGGTGCCAGTGATGGCCGGCGTCACGCTCTCGTTCAAGATGCGGAAGCAGGACCGGGTCGGCCTCGTGTACGTCGGCGACGGCGCGACCTCGACGGGAGCGTTTCACGAGGGGATCAACTTGGCGGCAGTGCAGCGCTGTCCCCTCGTGGTGGTCGTCGAGAACAACGGTTACGCGTACTCGACCCCTCTGAACAAACAGACCGCCGCCAAGCAGCTCATCGACAAAGCGATCGGTTATGGCATTGCGGGCGAGCAGGCCGACGGGAACGATGTGATCGCGACCTACGAGGCGACGAAACGCGCCGTTGACCGCGCGCGCGCTGGAGGGGGCGTCACTCTCGTCGAGCTCATTACGTATCGGCGCAAGGGACACGCGGAGCACGACAACCAGTCGTACGTGCCGCCTGGAGAGATCGACAAGTGGGCGAGCGAGAATGATCCAGTCGATCGGTACATCAAGCGACTTCTGGGTGAAGGGTTCGATCAATCGGAGCTGGCCGCGATCGACGCGCGGGTGAAGGAAGAGATCGATCTCGCCACCGATGAAGCCGAGGCCTCGCCGATGCCGGAGCCCACCGATGCACTCGTGGGGATCTACGCCGATCCTCCGGTTCTCGCGCCGCTGTGGTTTCGCGAGGGAATCAAATCAGCGGTCGAAGTGCACGAGCGTCCGTCCAGTTGGGGGACGCACGATGCCTGAGATCACCTATCTCGAAGCGATCAGGGAAGCCCTGTTCGAGGAGATGGACCGCGACCAGAACGTGTTTTGTCTGGGCGAGGACATCGGAGCCTACGGTGGTGCATTCAAGGTCACCGACGGCCTGATGGCGAAGTATGGCGAGCAGCGTGTGATCGATACGCCGATTTCCGAGGCGGCCATCATCGGGGCGGCGGCAGGCGCCGCTCACATGGGAATGCGGCCCGTTTGCGAGATGCAATTCATCGACTTTATCTCGACGGGATACGACATGTTGACCAACTACGTGGCCACAGCCAGATATCGCGCGATGCTGCCGTGTCCGATGGTAGTGCGCGGGCCGAGCGGCGGGTACGTGAGAGGAGGGCCGTTCCATTCGCAGAATCCGGAAGCGGCGTTCCTGCACACCCCCGGTCTGAAGATCGTCTATCCAGCGACCGCGAGCGACGCCAAAGGATTGCTCAAATCAGCGATTCGCGACGAGGACTGTGTCCTCTACTTCGAGCACAAATATCTCTATCGGCGCATCAAGGAAGAGATGCCATCGGGCGACCACCTGACGCCCATTGGGAAAGCACGGACGGCCAGAGAAGGGAAGGACGTTTCGATCATCACCTACGCGGCGACGGTCTGGAAAGCGCTCGAGGCGGCCGAGCAGGTGGAGAAGGAAGATGGCCTCTCGGTCGAGGTGATCGATCTTCGGACGATTCTACCGATGGACGACGAGGCGATCTTTGCAACGGTTAAAAAGACGAATCGGGTCCTGATCGTGCATGAAGACACTCGCACTGGCGGGGTCGCCGGTGAGATCACGGCGCGGATTAACGAGAGCGCGTTCGAGTGGCTCGA
>JALYZH010000035.1 GCA_030948945.1 Gemmatimonadota bacterium
AAGTGGCGTTCCGAGGACGACGAGCTGGTTGGAGCGCGCGTCGAGGTAGGCCGCGGCTTCCTCAGTGATCGAGAAGGGATACTTGTGACCCGCGACGTCATGCACCATCCGCATGACTACCTTGTCGTCTTCGTTCACCACCCACGCCGAGTTGGGATCAGCATTGGCAAAGAGACGAGCCTTGTCGGCGTAGTACTCCTCGACGGTCGCGTACCGATCGAGATGGTCCGGACTCAGATTCGTCAGAACTCCAACGTCCGGTTTGAGGCTCGGCGTATCGTGGAGCTGAAACGACGACATCTCGAGCGAGATCCACTTCGGCTGTTGCTCGCGACTTGCGATCTCGGAGAGCGGCGTGCCGATGTTCCCCGCTTCGACCGCTTCGAGATCGAGCCCGCGCAGCAGGTGAGCGATGAGCGCTGTCGTCGTGGTCTTGCCGTTGGTGCCGGTGATCGCAATGATCCGCGAGGCGCTCAGGAAATGGAGCGCAACTTCGACTTCGCTGGCTATCCGGACGCCCTTCTCGCGCGCGTAGGCCAGTGGCCGGGCAGATGGAGGCACGCCGGGGCTGGCGACGACGAGAATCGCCCGCGCCAGGCGCTCGAGGTCGTGACGACCGACATCCACCACGATTCCTTGGGCGCGCAGTTCCTCAGCGCAACGGCCGGTGTCGGGCGACGATGCCACGTCCGATGCATAGACATCGTGGCCATGCTTCCTCAACAGCATTGCCGCGGCACGACCGCTGCGAGCGAGGCCGATGACGGCAATCTCGCCCACGCCCGGCACGAGCTCCCGCGGGCTCATCGCAACTTCAGCGTGCTCAGGGCGATGAAGGCGAACAGGATTCCTATGATCCAGAAGCGCACCACCACCTGCGCCTCGTCCCAGCCCTTGATCTCGAAGTGATGGTGAAGCGGCGCTCTCCTGAAGACTCTGTGCTCTTGGGCGTACTCCAGGCCGTATCGTCGCTTCCGATACTTGAACACGAAGCGCTGCACAATCACCGACAACATCTCAGCGACGAATACCGCGCCGACGATTAGAAGCAGAAATTCTGATTTGAGCAGAATCGCGACCGATGCGAGCGCACCGCCAAGAGCGAGCGAGCCGGTGTCGCCCATGAAGACTTCGGCGGGATGGGTGTTGTACCAGAGGAATCCTATACATGCGCCCATCACCGCGGTGCAGAACACCGTCAGCTCACCGGCTCCGCGCAGGTAGTAGACATTCAGGTACTGACTGGCATCAACGCGGCCGAAGACGTAGGCATAGAACGCAAACGTCAGCACGGCGATGGCGGTGAGTCCCGCGGCGAGACCATCGAGGCCGTCCGTCACGTTCACCGCGTTGCTGGTGCCGGTCATGACGAACGTCACGAACAGGACATACAGCCAGCCGAGACCGGCTGTCAGCGGCACGATCAGAATGTATTTGTAGAACGGCAGCGTAGTCGAAGCGCCCGGAAGCGACGAAATCGGATGCTTCCAGATGTAGTAGCCGAGCGCGAAACCGAGAGTCACCTGTCCGGCGAGTTTGTAGCTCTCGACGAGTCCGGTGTTTTTCTTCCCCGCGAGTTTCTGTTTGAGCTTCAGGTAATCATCCCAGAAGCCGATCGCTCCCATCCACGCCATCGAGATCATCGCCAGCAGCACGTACCGGTTGTCGAGCCTCGCCCAAAGGAGGGTGCTGGTGAGGGTGGCGCCGAGGATGATCAGGCCGCCCATCGTCGGCGTCCTGCCCTTCTGCTGATGCGCGTCCGGAGTTCCCTCGCGGATCACCTGATGGAGCCGCATCCGGCGCAGGCGACGCATTATCCCGGGGCCGACAACGAAGGTCAGCAAGAGCGCCGTCACTGCCGCTCCCGCAGCGCGGAACGTTATCCACTGGAACAGTCGCAGAAACCCGAAGTGCGGCAATCCCACGAACGGGACGAGCAGATAGTTCAGCACTATGCGGTAGCCCAGGTGGTTAGATGTGGAACGAGGCGCTCGAGCTGCACTCCGCGCGACGCCTTCAACAGGATAATAGCGTCGCGCTTGAGTCTGGACTGAAGCTGCGGCCAGAGATCTTCGACGTCCGGCGCCGTGATCACCCGCCCGCGCTCCTTCTGTTTCTCGAGCGCTGGAGCGAATTCTCCGATGCCGGCAACGATGTCTGCTCCCGATGCCAACGCGAGACCAGCAATGTCGGCATGGCACTGCGCCGATGCCGCACCCAGCTCCCGCATCGTACCAAGGACGATTACCCTCTGCCGTCCGCTACCGGTGCCCTGGAGCAGCTCGATCGCCGCGCGAGTCGACCCCGGATTCGCGTTGTACGCGTCATTGATCAACGTGACGTCTCCGACCTGTTCCCACGCCACGCGCATCTTCGGTTGTGGCATCGCGCCGATTCCGGCAGCGGCATCTTCGTAGCTGACACCGCACTCGCGCGCGACGGCGAGAGCGAGCATCGCATTTCGAAGGTTGTGGAGCCCGCGGACTGGAGGCCGAATAGTGACGCCACCGATCTCAATGACGCCGAGTCCATCGGGCCCAATCTCCCAGCGATCAGGCTTGAGGTCGGCGCTCGCCTCGAGCCCAGCAACGATCACGCGCGCGGCCTTTCCGCGAGCGGCTTCAGCAATCTCAGGCTGCGCCGACGGAGCGATTCCGACAGGAATGCCCTCGTAGACAGCCGCTTCCTCGCGTAGCACGCCGGCCAGGTCACCGAGTCCTTCGAGATGCTCCTCAGCGATCGACGTCACCAACGCAATGTCGGGCTCGGAAATGTCGCGAAGAATCGCAATCTCGCCCGGAAGGCTGGTGCCGACCTCGATGACCGCGATTTCTGTTTCGGGCTGAAGAGACAGAAGTGAAAGAGGAACACCAATTCGATTGTTGAGATTCCCGCTCGTCGCGTGCACGACATAGGAGCGGCTGAGGGCAGCTTTGATCAGATCCTTCGTGCTCGTCTTCCCATTGCTCCCGGCGACGCCGATGATGGTCTTGCCCCATGCGCGGCGCCAATAGTGCGCGAGCTCGCCCAGCGCGACAAGGGTGTCGCGCACCTCGTAGAGTGGGACGCCAAACGTGTTGAGCTTGGGTACTCGCGACACGACCAGCGCGGAGGCTCCATCGCGAACGGCGTCGCGCAGATAATCGTGGCCGTCGAATCTCTCTCCCTTGAGTGCGACGAAGACATCGCCCTTTCCGATCTTTCTCGTATCGGTCGTGATCCCGCTGACAGCAGTGGACCCGCGAGGCAGCGATCCTGCGGCGTGCTGCTCCAGCGCGGCGGCGATCCGATCCAGCGTCCAGAACCCGGTGCTCACGCGTGACTCCCGGTCATCTCTCTCACAATCTCCTTCTCGTCAAACGGGTATGACGTCGTGCCTCGAATCTGATAAGTCTCGTGTCCCTTCCCCGCGAGCAGGACTATGTCGCCGTCCTCCGCGAGATCGATCGCCCGTTGTATTGCCGCAAGCCTGTCCGTGACTCGCTCGTGATTCGATTCGCGCATCCCGGCTTCGATGTCATCGATGATCGAATCGGGATCCTCGGTGCGAGGATTGTCGCTCGTTACGATGGCGCAATCTGCTCCCTTCTCGGCAATCTGTCCCATGAGAGGACGTTTCCCCTTGTCGCGATCGCCACCGCAGCCGAAGACAACAATCAGCTTCCCGCGCGTGAAGGCGCGAGCGATTCAGAGGGTTCTCTCCAGGGCGTCAGGCGTGTGAGCGTAGTCACGCAAGATAGTCGGCCTTGTCGAGATGACCTCCAGCCTTCCCGCGACTTGAGGAACGGACTCCAGACGGGCTGCGATTGCATCAGCTGCCTGCCCGAGCCCAAACGCCGCCGCCGCGGCGGCAAGGCTGTTCTCGACGTTGACCTCCCCGATCAATGGGAGCGTCACGTCGGCCGATCTGCGCGGAGTAACAAGTGTCCACTGGCTGCCCTGCGATGTGTATC
>JALYZH010000220.1 GCA_030948945.1 Gemmatimonadota bacterium
CCCTGAGCGCGGCGCCCACTAGCCAACAGTGGCAAAGGAGAAGTGAACATGACTGAATCTTCACTCCCGAAGCGCAGAGAGTTTCTCGGACGGCTCGCTGCTGGGGCCGTTGCAATAGGACTCACCGGCTCGATTCCTCGGTCGCTTACCGCCGAGGACGCCGCGGGGACCGACATCGCGCCGAGCGACAAATGGCTGGCATCGGTGACTGGAAAGTACCGGCAGTTCTTCGACATGCCCAACCACGAGAACGGGATGGGGTTGATCCACGTGCGGAATTATCTCAACACCATGCGCGACACGTATCACGTGAAGCACCCCGCAGTTACGGCGGTCGTCGGCCTTTATGGAATGAGTACGTTGCTCGCATTCAACGATGCGATGTGGCAGAAATACGGGGTCGCCAATCCGATCAAGGTGATGGACGGATCGAAGGCGCCGGCGACCAGTAATGTGTTCTATCGGGCTCCGGCAGGCGCGGAGAACTTGTATGTCTCAGGTGCGCCGATAGCGATACCCGCTGATTCATCGATCTCCGCACTTCAGGATCGCGGCGCGGTTTTCATTCTCTGCAACAACGCGTTCAATGTCTGGATGGGATTGCTCGGGGGCAGCGACGCAGTGAAGGCGGCGGGGCTCCGTAAAGAGTTCGAAGCGAACATGTTGCCGGGCATTTTCCTGGTGCCGGCGATGGTTGTGGCAGTCAACCAGGCCCAGACGCACGGATGCACCTACATGTACTTGTGACTTTTCATAACCCGAATGGATACCGCAGGCTTCGCATCACGCCATCACTGTTAACGTCGGACCTGATGGCGCGTCTCTCATGCAGAACGGCGCGCAAACGCGCCCACCCGAATGGTCCTCGAGAGAGGAAGGAGAGAAGATGTCGAATGCGAAGCTGGCGGCGTTCGCGGCCGCCCTGTTAGTGGCAGTTGGTTCTAATGCATCAGCACAGTCCTCACAACTCACGGTGAAAGCGCCGCTTGGGATGACGAGAGCGAAGCTCGTCGCCTGGTGCAAGGGCCATCCGAACGCGAGAGCGGACTGCAAGGAAGTCCGTTCCGATACGCGTGAGATCCGTTCGGACCGCAAGGAGATCCGCTCAGATCGCAGGGACCTGCGTAAGGACATCAAGGAAGGCGACAAGAAGGAAGTCCGGGCCGACAAGAGAGATCTCAAGTCGGATCGCAAGGACCTTCGCCAAGATCGCAGGGACAGACGAAGCGACGTGCGCGACATTCGAAAGGACGCGCATAAGTAGTCACACCCGCGTTGTCAGCAAACAAGAACGCCCGCCGCTGGACCATCCAGCGGCGGGCGTTTTCGCATCCTCTATCGGGCTGGCACCAATGTCGGCGGGTTGTCTGCCTTGAGGTAGCGCCTCAGATATTCATCGGTGACCCGATGGATCAACCGCGCGCTCTGGCCATTGTACGCCGCGCCGTGCCGGCCGGGCGGATATATGCGCAGGTCGGCATCCCTGCCCGCGTTCGTCAGCGCCGTCAACAGTTGCATCGTGTTCTGCGGGTGGACGTTGTCATCCATCATCGAGTGTATGAGCAGAAGATTTCCTCGCAGCTTGGGCGCCTGCTCGATCGGCGCGCTCTCGATGTATCCGCTCAGGTTGTCGTTGAGCAGGCTCATGTACCGCTCGGTGTAGATAGTGTCGTACAAACGCCAGTCCCCGACCGCGGAGTTGGCGACACCAACGGGGAACAGCTCGGGATACAGCTCCATCGTGAGTACAGCGCTGTAGCCGCCGTAGCTCGTTCCGACGATCGCCACGCGTTTCGGATCGACATACGTCTGCTTGCCCAGGTATCGAGCTGCCTCCGCGAAGTCGAGGGTTTCGTATTTGCCAAGTTGCTTGTAGACCACCTTCATGAACGCGCTGCCGTAATTGTTGCTGCCGCGGGTGTTGAGATCGACAACGATGTACCCTTGCTGTGCGAGCCACTGTGTCCACCCGTTCGACGCAAACTGGTCGTAGACCTGTTGCGATCCCGGCCCTCCGTAGATGTCGAAAACCACGGGATAGCGCTTGTTGGGATCGAACGGAATCGGCTTGACTATGCTCCCGTCGATATGAGCGCCATCGGAAGTCGTGAACGAGAAGATCTCGGTCGGTGAATAGGTGTGAGTCGCGAGCCACGTCGTCACGGCCGTATTGCTTTCCATCGTGCGTAGCTTCTCGCCGGCGGCGGTCCAGAGCTCGACCTGCGTCGGCTGCTTGAGCGAGGAGTACCGATCGATGAAGTACGTCGCCCCGGGCGACATGTTGATGCGGTGATGACCCTCGGTGGTCGTGATGCGCCGTTGATTCGTTCCGTCGAAGCGGATCGAGTACAGCTGCCGTTGCAGTGGTGACGCCTCGGTCGAGGTGTAATAGATCGTCTGGCTCTTCGCGTCACTCCCCTCGACCCGCGCGGCGTTCCAGCTTCCGCGCGTGACCTGGTTGACCAGCTCGCCGGAGTAGTCGTAGCGGTATAGGTGCTGATAGCCGTCGCGATCGGAGAGCCAGAAGAATTCGTGCGAATTGGCGGGGAACGACATCATGTCATCCACGCCGGCGTAGAAGTCGTAGACATCGATCCACGTCTTCGATGTCTCGGTCATCACCTGACGACGGCCGCCCATCCTGACGTCGAAGAAAAAGAGCTTTATCAGGTTCTGCGGGCGATTCAGCGTGATGACCGCGAGCGTATCAGCGCGGCTCGTCCAGTAAATGCGCGGAATGTAGAACTCCCCGCGCTCACCGGTGTCGAGCCACGTATTCTGGCCGGTGGCCACGTTCACAACTCCGATTCGCACCGTCGCGTTGGAATCGCCAACCTGCGGTATGCGAAGCTTTTGCCACTCCTGGTGCAGTCCCGAATAGTCGGAGATCTGGATCTCCGGCTCCGCCGAGTCATCGAGCTGCCAGTAGGCGATGTAGCGGCTTTCGGTCGACCACTTCCACGCCTGCGCGAGCCCGAACTCTTCCTCGTAGACCCAGTCGAAGTGGCCGTTGTAGACGTGCTGGGATGCGTCCCTCGTCAGCCGCTTCTCCTGATGATTCGCGAGATTGGTGACGTACATGTCGCCGTCGCGCTCGAAACCGAACATCGCGCCGCTGGGAGAGAGCTCTCCTGTTCGCGCATCCTTGGTCGCGAGCTGCATGCTGCGGTCGGCGAGAGAGTAGATGTAGTAGTCGGAAATTCCGGAGCGCCGATAGAGAGGCCGGAAGTTCGTCTGGAACACCAGGTGCTTTGAGTCCTGTGCCCATTCGAAGGAGTCGTACGCGAAGGGCTGGTTCGTACCCGGAAACGTGACACCCGTGGTAGTGAAAAGAACCGCATCCTTGCCCGTCGGAGGATCGTAGACCCGAATCAGCGGCGTGCCGGTGCGTGGGTCGCGATCAGTGTATGAGAACCGCGCGCCTCCCTCGATCCAGTTCACGTTTCTCGGGCCCTGCCGGCCGCTCAGAATAGCGCTCGCCTGGAGTGCCTCTTCCATGCTCGAGAAGCGTTGCTTCTCCTGGGCGGTCGCTACGAACGGCAGGCAAACGACCAGGCCGAGGAAATACGATCTGGAGATTCTTTTCATTCTGAATTTCAATTGATTGGGAAGGATTCGAAGCGTGAGCCCTTCAGGCGCTGCGCTCGGCAAGGTGATTCGCTCTCTCTTCATCGCATTTCCGGCAGTACTCCACTCCGCGAAATGTGCAGATGATGCAGATGAACGTCCCGCAGTTCGTGCAGGGATAGCCTTCGGAGGCACGCTCCTCATTGCTGCAGGACCGGCAAATCATCGCGTCGCGTTCGCGGAGGACCTGGCGCATCTGTCGATTCGGTTTTTCGGTCCGGATGAAAGGCGCCGGTGCGCCGAAGGAGTGAATCTATGTCAGGGGCCGCATTTCACAACGCGCCTCGCGGCCTGCAGCCACGTCGACAATCGGTCGGGCCCCGCCTCCTGCCAGCCGGTGGGCACCGGCGCGAGCCGCCGTTTCTCACCCTCGCTTTCGAAACACAGCCAACCTTGACTGTATTCGCTCGCGACGGCACCGCTCCGTCGGAACGGAGCCTTCCGCCTTTCGGGTGTATGCCGACGCTCTGCGGAGAAGCCTTCGCTGCCCGCCGTGGAGGCCCGCCTGTCAGCCTTTCGTCTCTCCGCGGCGGCCGGCGTCACCAGCCACACCTCCCACCGCTTGCCACTCGAGTCGAGAAACGTCCGATAACTCACCGCAGGTCCTCCGTCGCCGTTGACGCGCCAAGGTCTGTGCTCGCGTTTTTTGCGTTGCAGGGCGGGTGCCACAACAGGCTTTTTCGGCGACGGATTTTTTTATTTCTCTCGGAGAAACGTACGTAGTTCACGACGCCTTTCCTTTTCATTTGAGCTCGATCTTTCCGATGCGGCTTGTTCCACTCAAGGCGAGCCAGATACGCGCTCGGGTGCTGTCGACAGCCATGTTCCGAACGATTGAACCGGGCGTAGGGATCTTGATGGTTTCCGTTCGCGATGTTTTTCGGTCGAAGGCGACGATCGTTCCGCTGCGCGCTTCGTCGTAGAAAATCCGCCCGTCGGGCGCGATCGCGATTCCATACGGCGCCGAGCCGGAACCACCCGGCGAGAGCCATTCCTTGAACGCGCCGTTCTTGGGATTGTAGGAGCCGAGATAGCCCCGCGCAAAATCGCTGTACCAGACCATGCCCGTTTCATCGACGACGAGACGTCGTGGGCGCGCGCCACTCTCGGGAAGAGTGATTTCCCGGAGCGCTCCGGTCTCCGCGTCGATCCGTCCTAGCTTGTTGGTGCCGAACAACGCGACCCAGATCGAGCCGTCGGGAGCGTTGACCATTCCATAAGGGAGCGCTCGGTTCGTCGGCACTGTCCACACCTTGGACTCATGCGTCCGCGGGTCGAACCGGCCGTAGACGTTGGCCTGTTGAACCGTGAACCAGACGATTCCCTTGCGAATGAGCGGAGTGTGCGGATCGCGCGCAGCGGCAGGCAGTGAATACTCCTCGATGTGTCCGGTCTTCGGGTCGAGACGCCCGAGCTTGGCGATGCGCTGGGCCGTGTACCAGACGCCTCCATCCGGAGCGACGACGATTCCGTGCGGTCCTGACGCGGGCGTCGGCGTCGGATAATCGGTGATCTTACCGGTAGCCGGATCGAGTCGCCCAATGAAGCTGTTCTGCTGATCGGTGTACCAGACGATTCCGTCACTGCCAACGGCGGGATCGTGCGGGAAAGCCCGCTCGCGCGGCAGCTGATATTCGACGACGGCAAGCGGGGATGCGGCTGCGGCGATCAAGCCGAGCGCGGGAAGCAGCTTGCCTAGACTGCGAGCGTAACGGAAAAGCATCCCACCCTCCAGTGAAGCGTTCTTGAAATTGATGCACGCATGCGCTGAATTCCGCCAGTGATTTAGGGTTGTAGAAGTCTCCCGGCGCCAATAACTTCCGAAACCCTCCCGGAGAGATGGCCGAGAGGCTGAAGGCACCGGTTTGCTAAACCGGCATACGTGGAAACGCGTATCGAGGGTTCGAATCCCTCTCTCTCCGCTCGGCGGGTCCGCGCATCCAATGTGGACCCGCTTTTCATTCTCGATTTGCTGATGACAAACGGCACCAAACCGCGACTTCGCTTCGCACCTTCGCCGACCGGATACCTCCACGTCGGCGGCGCGCGCACGGCACTCTTCAACTGGCTCTACGCTCGAAAGTACGGCGGAGAATTTCTGCTGCGCATCGAGGACACCGACAAGGCTCGCAGCACCGATGAGAGTACGCGTGCCATTTTCGAAGGGATGGAGTGGCTTGGGCTCCTCTGGGACAACGGCGTCGTCTATCAGGGAGCGAATCTCGAGCGCCACCAGGCCGACGCGCGCAAGTTGCTGGAGAACGGGAGCGCTTATCGCTGCTTCTGCACTCCGGCCGAGCTCGAGGAGCGCCGTCGCGCGGCAGCGACCGGGAAGGAAGCATTCAAGTACGATCGTCGGTGCGACCGCCTGTCGCGTGAAGAGGTAGAGCGCAGAGTCGCCGCCGGAGAGCCCCACGTAATCCGCTTTCGCGTTCCCGAAGGCATGACCGAATGGGATGACATGGTGCACGAGCGGATCGCGTTCCCGAACAAGGACATCGAGGATTTCGTAATCCTTCGCTCAGATGGGACGCCGATCTACAACATGGCCGTAGTCTCAGACGACATCGCGATGGGCATCACAATCGTCATGCGCGGCGATGATCACATCTCCAATACCCCAAAACAGATCCTGTTGTATCGGGCTCTCGGCGCGCCGCTTCCGACGTTCGCGCACCTGCCGATGATTCACGGTCTCGACGGAAAAAAACTCAGCAAACGGCACGGGGCGACGGCGGTAGG
>JALYZH010000051.1 GCA_030948945.1 Gemmatimonadota bacterium
CACAGCAGGCGAATCGGCAACAGAATCATCCGGCCCTCGGCGAAGGAGAGATATCGCTCGGCAATAGTATATTTCCGGCGCACCGCCACACCATACCGGAAAATTCAACGCTGACATGCCAATAAAGATCACCAGGGACCGCCAACACCGGGATCTGCTGCAGATCCCTGACTTCTCCGCCAGGGAAATCGACAAGCTGTTCTCGATCGCCGAGACGATGCGGAACGGCAAGTACAAAAAGAAGCCGCTCGCCGGAAAATCGCTGGCGATGATCTTCATGAAATCATCCACTCGCACACGCGTCTCATTCGAGGTCGGTGCGTGGGAGCTCGGAGGGCATGCGCTCTTTCTCTCGCCTCGCGATGTGCAGCTCGGGAGAGGGGAGCCGATCGCCGACACGGCGCGCGTTCTATCCCGTTACGTCGACGGAATAATGATTCGCACCTTCGCGCACTCGGAGATCGAGGAGCTTGCGCGCTACGCCGACGTGCCGATCATCAATGGACTCACCGACCTGGTGCACCCATGTCAGGTGCTCGCGGATCTTCTGACCGTGAAGCAGCATCTGGGGGGCTACAAGGGGAAGCGTTTCGCCTGGATTGGCGACGGCAACAACATGGCGAATTCGTGGCTCAACGCGGCGTACGTGCTCGGGTTCGAGCTGACCCTCGCCTGTCCCGAGGGATACGAGCCCAATCCCATGATTCTCCAGCGCGCGCAGTCGAAGGCCAAGGTCACCGTCGTGCGCGATCCCGCCGAGGCGGCCAACAAGGCTGACGTGATAAACACTGACGTCTGGGCGTCGATGGGGCAGGAAGAGGAGCAGGCGATCAGAGAGAAGGCGTTCAAGGGCTATCGCGTCGACGAATCGATCATGAAGCGCGCGAACAAGCACGCAATCTTCCTCCACTGCCTGCCCGCGCACCGCGGTGAAGAGGTTACGGCCGATGTGATCGACGGGCCGCAAAGCCGGGTGTGGGACGAGGCAGAGAACCGCCTTCACATCCAGAAGGCGATCATGGCCGTGCTCATGGGCGGGGAGAGACTCTAGCCGCTACCAACCGCCTGCTTTCCGGCGCGACCGGAAAACCGATCATCCATCGGCATGTCTTCTGCACACAAAAGGCGCATGGCGCCCTCAAAGAAAATCGACGAGCTGTACGACCTGATTGAAGGCATCGAGACGGCGATGTTCACCACACGCCGGCCGACTGGCCAACTGGTCTCACGACCGATGGCAACGCAGGAACGAATAGAGGGAGCGGATCTCTGGTTCGTCACCGACGCGACTACTCACAAGCTCGATGAGCTCATGCTCGATCCGCAGGTGAACTGCTCGTACTACAACAATCGCACGCACGAGTGGGTCTCCGTGTCGGGTGTCGCCCACGTCTCGAAGAACCGGGCGAGGATCCGACAACTATATAAAGAGGAGTGGAAGGCGTGGTTCGGCGACCAGGGAGGAGAGCGGGACGGCGGTCCAACCGATCCGCGTATCGCGCTCATCCTGGTAGACGCCGATTTCGCCTGTTACATGAAGGTGAACAAGGCCAGGCCGATCATCCTCTTCGAGACCCTCAAGGGCATGGTGACGGGCTCCAGGCCCGCTTTGGGCGAGGTCCAGGAGGTCACTGGAGCGGAATTGATGGATTAGGCAGGCCCGTTTCTGCCAAATTGTCACGGCGCCCCTCGAAATCGAGGGGCGCTTCGCGCATATTGGAACCAGCCTCCAATCAGGTCCCACACGTTTGAAACGTACGCCTCTGTACAATGTCCACGCCGCGCTCGGCGCCAAGATCGTGCCCTTTGCCGGCTTCGAGATGCCCGTCCAATACCCAACGGGGATTACCGCCGAGCACAAGGCGGTCAGGGAGAAAGCGGGGCTGTTCGACGTCAGCCACATGGGAGAGTTCATCGTCCGCGGACCACAGGCGGTCGACTTCGTGAACTACGTCACGACCAACGATGTCGCGGCGCTTCAACCGGGCCAGGCGCACTACTCGACGATTCTCCGCGACGATGGGAGCATCGTCGACGACTGCCTCGTCTACCGCGCCGACGATCGAGTGCTGATGGTGGTGAACGGATCCAACATCGACAAGGACTTCGCGCACATCTCGCGCTTCCTGAAAAGATTTCCCGGCGCGAAGCTGGAGAACATCAGCGACCAGATCGCACTGCTCGCGCTCCAGGGACCTGACGCCGCGCGCATCCTGCAGCAGCACACGGACGTCGACCTGTCGAAGATCAAATACTACGAGTTCACCACCGGAGAGATTGCCGGCGTGGACAAGGTCTACATCTCGCGTACGGGCTACACCGGCGAAGATGGATTCGAGCTGTACTTCCCCGGTGAGCACGCGGAGAAGATCTGGAAAGCGCTGACGGCATCCGGTGAGGTGACGCCAGCAGGGCTCGGCGCGCGCGACTCTCTGCGACTCGAGATGGGGATGGCGCTCTACGGCAACGATCTCGACGATACCACCACTCCGCTCGAGGCATCGCTCGGCTGGCTCGTCAAGATGAAAAAGGGTGACTTCGTGGGGCGCGACGCTCTCGCGAAGCAGAAAGAGCAGGGGCTCAAGCGAAAGCTCGTTGGATTCACCACGTCCGAGCGGTCGTTCCCGCGACACGGGTATCCCGTGTTCGCGAATGGAAAGCCGAGTGGAGAGGTGAGGAGCGGAACGATGAGTCCCACCCTGGGGATTCCGATCGGAACCGCGTACGTTCCGCCCGAATCGGTTGCCGAAGGCTCGCAGCTCGAGATCGAGATCCGCGGCAAGCGCGTTCCCGCTGTCGTGCAGAAGATGCCGTTCTACAAGAACGGCAGTCGGCTGTAGCAGAGACAATCACGCATGCGCGTGGTACTGATCACCGTCTCGGACTCGGTCGTGCGCGGCCAGCGGCAGGATGCATCCGGCGCAATCATCGCGGGATGGGCGCGCGCGAGAAATCACGAGGTGGTCTCCGCCTATCTCTGCGCCGATGAAACGACGGAGATCGTCCGCTCGCTCATTCGCGCCGCCGACATCGACGACGCCGAGCTGGTGATCACGACCGGCGGGACGGGTTTGTCGGAGCGCGACGTCACGCCCGAGGCGACTCGCGCAGTGATCGACCGCGAAGCGGAGGGAATCGCCGAGCGAATTCGGGTGATCGCGCTTCCGAACTTTGCGCGTGCTGCACTTGGGCGTGGCGTCGCCGGTGTGCGGGGTGAGACCCTGATCATAAATCTTCCTGGGTCTCCGGGTGGGGCGCGAGACGGACTCGAGGCCATCGACCCGATCGTTCAGCACGCGTGCGATGTGCTGCGGGGCAGAGTGACCGAGCACGCAACAGCGGCTGCTCCCACTGGAGGTGCGCGGTGAAAGTTCTTATCACGCTCACCGACGTCGAGCCGGCGGTCAGGCTCAACGCGCTGCTCGAAGCGGCGGGAACGCAGACGGCGGTGGTGTCTCCGCTGGACGACCTGCGCGGAGAGATCAAGCGCTTCAAGCCGGATCTCATAGTGCTCACCGGAGCGCTCGGCGATCCGGGAACCGTTCAGATCGTCAAGGATCAGCTGTGGAGTGGAACGGCGCTGATCGGACTCGCCGACGTCGAAGATCCCAATCTGAGAGAAGGGCTCCGCATGCTGGGGTTCGTCGACGTCTACACGAAACCCATCTCCGCCGACGAGCTGTACCTGGCGGTGCGTCGCGTGATGGACCGCAAGCGTCTCACCGATGCGACGGGATTGATCGGGCAGTCGGATGCGATCAACGAAGTGCTGCTCAAGATCGAGCAGATCGCGCCGGTGTCGAGCACGGTGATCATCGAGGGCGAGAGCGGGACGGGCAAGGAGCTCGTCGCGCACGCGATACATCGTCTGAGTCCGCGGAGAGGAAAGCCGTTCATCGCTGTAAATGCGGGCGCTCTCCCCGAGACACTGATCGAGAGCGAGCTGTTCGGGCACGAGAAGGGATCGTTCACGGGGGCGACGGAGAGACGGATCGGGCGGTTCGAGCTCGCCGATACCGGCACGCTGTTCCTCGACGAGATCGGTGAGATTCCGCCGTCGACCCAGGTGAAGCTGCTCCGCGTGCTCGAGGAGCGTAAGCTCACGCGCGTCGGAGGAACGGCGCAGATCCCGATCGACGTGAGAGTGGTCGCGGCGACAAATCGTCCACTGAGGGACAGCGTGGAGGAGGGAAGATTCCGGGCCGATCTGTACTATCGGCTGAACGTCCTCAGTATCTACCTGCCGCCGCTACGAGAGCGGCGGGAAGACATTCCGTTGCTCGTCCGAAGGTTCATCAAGGAATTCTCATCGCAGCACGACCGCCCCTTCCACGGCATCTCGGCGGAAGCGATGCAGATCCTCATCAGCTATCCATGGCCGGGTAACGTGCGCGAGCTGCGCAACCTGGTGGAGAGCATGGTGGTGCTGGCGCCGGGCAGGGAGATCGGACCCGAGGACATCCCGCGCGGAATCAGGGAAGGTGGAGCAGCGCGCTTTCTACCGGTGCACGTCGGTCCGTTGGTGCGGGGTGCGGTGGGCGCTGAGGGGAGGGAGCTGGAGTTCCTGGTGAGGAGCATGCTCGAGCTGAGATTGCAGGTCGAGGAGCTGCGGAGGCGTCTCGACGACGAGCGTCGTGACGGACACGCGTGGGTGGGCGAAGTTCGGCCGGCCGCAGCGATTGGATCGGGCGCCATCACCGGCGCGATCGAGCCGCCCAATCAACCGGCATCGCCCAGCGTCCTGACGCTGGCACCGGGGATGACGATGGCCGAGATAGAACGTGCAGCAATCGAAGCGGCGCTCAGGGATACGAGGGGGAATCGCCGGAAGGCGGCGGAGCTGCTCGACATCGGAGAGCGCACTCTCTATCGCAAGCTCCGCGACTACGGTATTGCACCGGAGCTGGTGGGCGCCGGCTAACGTTCCGGCGAGCACAGACCCCGCCTCCTGGAAACTCGCGTTCGCTCAGGCTCGTAAGGGCACGCTGGACCTTGCCACACCAAAGAGGATGTGCATGCCCGATTTGGGTATTCTGATTGGATTCATCGTTGTCTCAACCGGCGCAGGAGTAGTCTTCGCTGCATTCGCCGGCGCCTACTTCTTTGGGAAGAGCCGCGCACAAAACGAGACTCTCAAGTCGGGCACCGATCCCGAGCTGCTGGCTCGGCTCGCGCGGGTCGAGCAGATCGTCGAATCAACAGCGATCGAGATCGAGCGCATCAGCGAAGGTCAGCGATTTACAACGAAGCTTCTCTCTGAGGGCAAGACGGTAGAGTCTTGATACTCCACCGCGCCCAGGCTGCTGCGACGCCTCATTCGTAGGCGAGCGCGGTAGCCGTCGGAACGCGCATCGCGCGAAGAGCTGGCCATGCGCACGCTACCAGCGAGACGATGACAGACACGGCCAACCACCGCCAAACCGCTCCCAAATCCGGCGCCAGATTAACGGGAACCGTGAACATGATGCGCCCGAAGGCTTTCCCTAGCCCGACGCTCATTGGAATCGACAAGGGAATCGCGAGCAGCCAGCTCAGGAAGGCGATCACGAGACCTTCTATCTGCACCATTGTGAAAACGGAACGGTGCCGCGCCCCGATCGCCCGCAACACTCCGATTTCCCGCGTTCGCTCGAGCACGGCCAGGCCCATCGTGGACGCCAACCCGAGCCCGCCGACAACGATCACGAGCTCGGCCATCCAGCCGAGGAATCCGGCGACCATCAGCAGGTGATCCTCCACAACCCGGCGCTGTTGCGTCTTGAGCTGACCCGCGCGGACCTCGAATCCGCGATCGGCGAGATCCGTTCGCAAGCGGCGAATCAGTTCGAGCTGCGACGCTTCCCCCTGCAAATTGGTCGCGACGACGAGGCCGCTCGCCCCTGCGCCGGTGATTGCGCTCAGCGTCTCGCGTGTGGTGTAAGCAGCCGGAGACGGCCCGGTCTCGGCGAGGCCGACGACTGTCCACATCCCGCTGCGCCCGCCGACTATCAGCTCGACCCGCGAACCCACCTCGAGCTGCGGGTTTTCATCCAGCAACCGCCGATTCACCACGAGCGCGTTAGTGTCGCTCGCGCGCACACCGCGGCCGCGAAGCACTGTCAGCGCCAGCATTTTCGTTTCGACGGGCGGTGCGGTGATCGGAAAAGCGTTTCCGACAGCGCCATCGGTCGAAGCGATCGCCGCGCGCGCACCGGTCCACGCCTCAACGCGGGTCACTCCCTCGATGTCCCGCGCCGCCGCCTGCAAACTGTCGATCGGATAGGATCTCGTCATTTGCATCGACAGGTCGTAGCGCTGCGCCTCGAAGAGCAGATCCACCGACCCGATGATCGCCTGGCGCAGATTGAGCGCGCCGATGTAGATCGCTCCGCCCAGTGACAGTGTCACCAGCGTCAGTGCCGTGCGCTGGCGACGACGAAACGCGTTGCGCAAGGAGAGCAGCAGCGGCCGCGTCACTCCGCCTACATGCTGCAGCAGCCGCGGTGCTCCGCCGTCTCCGCGACCAAGAATGCCGAAGTCCCGCAAAGCTTCTCCCACGCCAATGCGGCTTCCCCTCGTCACCGGCACGGCCGCCGCCACTGGCAGCAGGATTCCGACGGCGAGCTGCAAGCCGAACGACCAGCCCGGAATCGCGAAGCCGGAGATGTCGAAGTTCAGCATATCTGCCGTGAACTGCGCGTACGCTCTTCCCAGCACCGCGGCCACCGGCAGCGAAATTGCGCAAGCCACGACGCCGAGCAACAATGCGAGCGCGAGGTACATGGCCGCGATCTGTTCCGCCCGCGCGCCGAGCGCCTTCATGATGCCGATCTCTCGCACCTGTCCCACCAGCATCGCGGAAATCAGATTGATCACGAGCACGCCGCTCAGCAGCAGCGCCAGAAGTCCAAACGCGCCCTGCGTGTACAGCAACGAATCGATCTGAGCCGCGTGGATGTGTTGTCCCGGAGTCGGCACATCGATGCTCGACACACGGTGTCCCATCCCTGCAAGCATTGCGCTGACGCTGTTCGCGACTCGGCGAACGCCCTCGCGATTCAAGCCAGAATCGCGGACAACGATTTGAAGCTCGTTGAGCGACGCCGGTTGGCCAAGCCTGGCGAGTGTGCGCGGCGTGACGAATCCGTAGACGACGTGCTCCATCCAGCCAGGGGCCAGTCCGACGTCCCGACCGACGCCCGCGACGTTGAGATCCACCACCGGTCCGTCGCCGATCTGGATCGCAATCGGCTTGCCGATGCTCGC
>JALYZH010000072.1 GCA_030948945.1 Gemmatimonadota bacterium
GTACTCTGCCTACTCGCCAGACCTTCCAGGATGCATCGCGACTGCAAGTACGCAGGACGAGCTCCAACGCGAGATGAAGGAGGCCATTGCGTTCCATCTGCACGGCCTCCGGCAAGAGGGAATGGCCATTCCTCAGCCGCAGTCGTTTTCTTCGTACATTGATGTCCCCGTGTAGCGAGGATCGCGAACGCCGCGTTTCGAGAAGTCATTTAATCCCAAGATCGTCGCGATCGATCGCGTCCCTTCACCTGGGAGAATCTCGGTTATCGTTTTCGCCGGCTCTTTCCTGACACAATCCCGAACTCGTGGACAGCCTCCACGACTGGTATGTGCGTCTGCGCGACATGGGTCGCTCCTCGACTGAAGTTCGAGTCGGGCGACGCGGGACAACTCCAGGACGGCGACAGTGAACTCACGACCATCGGTCGTAGCGGGCCTCAACGTGTACATCACGCCCCTCCGCCCACAACGGTGCGCCACTACCCGTCTAACCTCAATGCAACGCTCGCAGCATGATCCAACAGCTACACCCTGTGCACGAATCCCTCTACGACTACCATCGCGAAGACTCATAGCCGATGACTGTTGCCGCATCGTCGGTCATCGATGCGCATCTGAACTCCGTGTTCGTCGACGATCTGAACTCCGCGCCTCGACATCTACATTTGAAGTTCTTTGCATCACAAAGAACTTGCGTGACATTTCCGTGACACGCGGGAATGGCCCGATGTTTTGGGCAGTTGCCACAAGTCGCCAAATTGTTAGGAAACTCGAGGGGTGGTTGGCTCGCGTTGCCTCAAATTGCCCGCGGTTTTCAGCTTGGGCGCAGGGGGTCGCTGGTTCGAATCCAGTCGCCCCGACCAATTGAATCAGGTCCGTTCCGGACACATGGGTAACACTTCATTCCGAGCACATAGGTAACACTTTCGGTCCAAACGGATTCTCGGTCGGTTCCAGCCGGCACGTCTCGTCGTCGAAATAGCCCAAATCGTACTGCATGAAGGTGACGAGCCAGATCCGCTCGCCGACCTGTGTGACGCCCACGTTCTGTCCCGCAAACACCGTACTAAGATTCACCTTCTGGCCTTTGAAGCAGATCCGGCCGCAGTGAGTCACGGCGATGGTCTGGTCGTGAAACGGGTAGGTGAGCTCCTCGAGGCCACGATAGACGCGCGGGGAACGGGCGTACAGGTCGGCGGGGACCTTCATCCCTAATGCCTGATGCGGTCGCTCCTGGTTGTACTGCGCAACGAACGTGTCAAAGCGCGCCTGTTGCTGCAGGACGTTGGTGGCGGCGGGCTTCGTCGCTTCCTTCTTCAGGGTCAGGTGCATCCGCTCGTGGCGGCCGTTTTGTTCGGGATGGCCCGGTTTGATCCGCTCGATCTGGACGCCGAGGCGTAGCCACCACACCGAGAGCTTGCTGAGCCCGTAGAGCGCATGCGCGGACGCAAACGGCACCCCGTTGTCCGTGCGGATGACGCGCGGCAGGCCGAATTCCTTGAACGTGCGTTCACAGACCGTAAAGGCGAATTTTTCCTGCGTCGTGGACAAGGCCTCACACGTCAGCAGGTAGCGGCTGGCGAAGTCGGTGATCGTCAGCGGATAACAGTACCGGCGGTTGCCGAGCATGAACTCGCCTTTGTAGTCCGCGCACCACAGCGCGTTTGGCTCGGTCGGTCGTGAGAGCTCCGTGCTCGTGGCCGTGTGCCGGCGACGCCGGCGGTGCTTCACCAGGTCGTGACGATCGAGCACCGCGTGCACCGTGCTGATCGCCGGCAGGTGCGGCGCCGTCGACTGCCCCCGCAGCTTTTCGCGGATCTTCGGCGCACCCCACCCGGGGTACTCCCGCTTCAACCGCACAATCACCGCTTCAAGCTGCGGCGGCAGTCGATTCGCCTGGCGGTAGGGCCGCCGGCTGCGATCCGTGAACGCCCCGACGCCGCAATCCTTGTAGCGCTCGAAGATCTTGTAGCCGGTCTTCCGCGAAATCCCGAACTCGGCGCACAACGGCGCCATCTTCTCGCCCTCGAGCAGGCGGGCGACAAACCGGAGCCGCTCGTCCATGACGTGACACTCCTTCCAAGGCATGCCCCCTCCTGGTGGGGGCAAAGTGTCACCCATCCGCTCGGAATACGCTGTT
>JALYZH010000224.1 GCA_030948945.1 Gemmatimonadota bacterium
TGAGTATCGTGTACGACACGTCAGGAGTAGGAACTCTGATCGAGCTTCCGTCGATTTTTCCTTTTACTTCGGGAATCACCAGGGAGGTCGCCTTTGCCGCGCCGGTGGTCGTCGGTATCATCGACAGGGCCGCTGCTCTGGCTCGGCGCAGATCCTTGTGCGGAAGATCGAGAATCTGCTGATCGTTGGTGTAGCTATGGATGGTCACCATGGAAGCATGGCGAAAGCCGAAGTTGTCGCGAATCACCTTGACCATCGGCACCAGGCAGTTCGTCGTGCACGATGCGTTGGAGACGATCGTATGCTTCGCCGAATCGTACTTATCGCTGTTGACGCCCATGACGATCGTGATGTCCTCGCCCTTGGCAGGCGCGGATATCAGCACCTTCTTCGCGCCGCCCTGGATGTGCTTCCGCGCGGACTCCGCATCGGTGAAGCGCCCGGTGGACTCCAGCACGATGTCGACTCCGAGATCCTTCCACGGCAGTGCACCGGGATCCTTCTGGGACAGGATTTTTATCTCGTCGCCGTCGATGATGATGGAATCCTTACCCGCTTCGACATCCCCCTGATAGGTGCGGTGGACCGAGTCGTACTTGAAGAGATGCGCCAGAGTCTTGGTGTCGGTGAGATCGTTGACGGCGACAAAATCCAAATCCGCAACGCCCTGATTCTTGGCTGCCCGCACCACCTGCCGCCCAATTCTGCCAAATCCGTTGATGCCTATCCGTGTTGCCATTCCATTTGCTCCTTCGGTTAAAGCCGGTCTCCACTTGCATGAGCCCGGCCAAAAGTCACGTAACTGATGATTCGCGCGCCGGCATCATAGAGCGCCTTCGCGCATTCGTTCAGCGTTGCCGCGGTGGTAACGACGTCGTCGACGAGGACGACGTGTGCGCCGGCGAGTGAGTCGCTTTTCGCGCGGCAGATTTCGAACGAGCCTGCAACGTTGCCCTGCCTCTCTTCGGGTGTCAACCGCGTTTGCGAATCGGTTTCCCGCGAGCGAGCCACGACACCGTGCCAGACCGGAACCCGCCACCGTCGCGACAAACCAAGCGCAAGAAGCTCGCTCTGATTATAGCCACGCTCTCTTTTTCGCGCTGAGGCAAGCGGAATCGGAACGATCCCGGCACGCTCCTCCACCACATCTACCGGCCAGGATAACCGACTCATCCGCTCCGCCATCTCGTCCGCTACCTTTGCCCAGCCGGCGTACTTGAGAGCGTGCACGATGGACGACGCAGGTTCGACAGGCATCCAGCAGACCGATCTCACGGCGCGCACGAAAGTGGGTAGAAGCTCGCACCATCGACACGCGGCCGACGTCAGCGGGTGCCCGCAGCGGGCGCATTGAGGAGAAGCCAGAAACGGCAATCTCGCCCAGCACAGGTGGCACACCATTCCGTGCTCATGACGCGACAGGAGCTGTTCGCAGGAAACGCAGACGCGGGGCAGCAGGAGGTCGAGCGCGCCCGCGAGCTGTTCGCGAATAAAAGCGGAGGCTGACCGGCCTTCTACCGCAGCGAGAGCCGCATTGCCTCGCGATCCGGCTCCTGTCCGAACCAGCGCTCGAACGACAGAGCGCCCTGCTCCAGCAGCATCGGCAAGCCGTCGGCTGCTCGCATTCCCCTTTTTCTGGCCGCCTTCACCCATAGGGTTCCACCACGCCGGTAAACCAGATCGAGCACCGCAGCCGACTTGGGGATCAGCGTCACGTCGATGGGTTGTTCGTTGTCCCGCTGCCCAACCGGCGTCGCGTTCACGATCAATGTGGCATCCGGAAGCGCGCGCTCCACGCTCTTTTCCGCGCGCGCGACATCTGGAAACCGTGCGGCGAGCGTGGCACCACGCCTGGAGTTGCGCGCAACAATCGTCGCCCTGGCGTCCACCCAACGTTCAATTGCGGTAAGAACTGCGGCTGCCGCTCCGCCGGAACCAAGCACGACGATGCGGGCTCCGTGAGTTTCGCCACCGAGCAGCGCCCGAGCGGCTGCGTCGAAGCCGCCGACGTCGGTGTTGTCCCCACGCAGACGTCCCGCCTCGAGCCAGAAGGTGTTCACCGCGCCCACTCTCGCGGCTACATCGCTCAACTCATCGCACGCGGCGTGGGCTGCAATCTTGTGCGGGATGGTGACGTTCCCGGCTGCGTTCGATGCCTTCAGTTGGCGGAGCAACGTCCGAAGCTCGTTACGGGGCACGTCGAGCGCCTCGTACACGAGCGGAATCCCCGCAGCCTCGAGCGCGGCATTCTGAAAAACCGGCGAGAGCGAGTGGCTGACGGGATGACCCAGCAGAACGAGCCGGCTCGGGCGCTCCGTCATCTGCCCTCCGCCGTCAGCCTTCGAGCCGGTCAAAAAGTTTCTCGAGCTCCTGTTCGAGCAGGTCCGCGGTGCCACGGTAGGCTTCCAGGTCGCCTCCGAACGGATCGGCGATCCCTTCGTTGGCGACGCCCGACGCATACTCATCGATGACGTGCACCTTTCCGCGGCCGCCCATCTGCTTCACCTGCTCCAGGTGACCAGGAGTCATGACGAAGATGAGGTCCGCCTCAGAGACGATTGCGGGAGTGAGCTTTCGCGACCTGTGACCGGTGAGATCGAGGTCTCGCTCCATCCCGACCAGTAGCGCTTCATCGGTCGCCGGGACGTTGTCCCACGCATTCGTTCCCGCGCTCGAAACGTTGAGATCCTCGATTCCTCGACGATCGGCGATCTTACGCGCCAGCGCCTCGGCCATCGGACTGCGGCAGGTATTGCCACTGCACACGAAGAGAAGATTCATCGGTCAGGCATCGCCCACCAGATCGGGAACGCTCTCTCGCAATTTCGCCGCTGGTATCGCACCAGGGCGGATCACACGTGGAAGTCGGCCAGTGCAATCCACAACCGTGGAAGGCTGGGAATCGCGAAGCCTTCCCCCGTCGAGAACGCGCAATGTTCCGCGCCCGATTGCATCGCTCCATTGCGCGACGATCTGGTCGGCAGAGGTTGCAGCGGGAACGCCGGGCCGGTTGGCACTCGTAGACGTGATTGGATCACCGTGCGCCAGAATCAGCCGAGCCAGCGAACGATGTGGAGTCCATCGCACCGCGACCCCGCCTTCCGGTCCTCGCAGTGTATCGGGCACCCGCTTTTCTCCACCGGGCAGCACGAGCGTCAATGGACCGGGCCAGAAGCGGGCGGCGAACATCGACGCATAGCCCGTCAGGTGGAGTCCGAGCCGGGTGATCATCTCGCTCGCGGCGACGAGCAGAAGAAATGGTTTTCCGGGTGCGCGACCCTTGAGGCTCACCAGCTGCTGTACCGAACGCTCATCTACCGCGCCCCCGAATCCGTAGACCGTTTCCGTGGGATAGGCCAGGACCTTTCCGGCCGCGAGATGGGCGAGCGCTCCGTTGATGGCAGCCTCAACTTCCTGGGGCGACCAGAACGGCACCACCATCGACTGCGGTTTCATTCGCGGAAGATACTCAGCGCCTCCACTAACGCGAAATCATTTTCCTCGGTGATTTTGTGGGCGCGCTCGCTCCCGCGCACGACGACGACGGGCAGTCCGATCTGCTCGCAGAGCGCAGCGTCGTCCGTCGCCGCGATGCGATCCGCCTCACGTGCTTCGCGGTGGGCGCGCTCGATGACTTTGCGCGGGAAAGCCTGCGGCGTTTGCGCGCGCCACAACTCGAACCGGTCGACCGTTTCCACGATCTTGCCGGTGGAATCGACGCGCTTGAGGGTGTCGATCACGGGAACGGCGGCAACCGCCCCGTTGCCCTGGCGCGCTTCGTCGATCACACGTCCGATCGTTTCGTTCGTGACCAGCGGCCGCGCCGCGTCGTGAATCACGACGATCTCACACTCGGTAGGCAGATCCTCCAGTCCATTGGAGACGGATTCGCTCCGTTCTCTACCGCCTACCGAAAGAAGGAGTCGATCGGGATCGCTTTGAAAAATCCAGGGCGGCGGATCGCCGACGTATTCGCGAGGCAAAACGCAGACGACCATCGCAACATCGGCTCTCGCCTGAAAGGTCTGAATGCTGTGGAGCAGCATCGGTTTTCCGGCGACCCATCTGAACTGCTTGAGCTCGTTGGACCCGGTGCGGGAACCGCTGCCGGCGGCGACGATGATTACTCCGACGTCCCGCTTCATTTAGCGGACAAGGTTTGACGGAGGTCGCGTTTCATTTAGGCGTGGAAGAGCTGTCGGAAGAGATCGTTGATCGTGCGGACGCCCACGACCTCGATTCCTCGCGGTCCTCGCTTTGGTATTCCCCGCTGCGCCATGTATGCGGTCGTCATCCCCATCTTCGCTGCCTCTCCGAGTCGCCGCTCCGCCTGCGACACTGGCCTGAGTTCGCCGCCAAGTCCAACCTCGCCAAGAAAAATGGAAGAGTTGGCGACTGGACGGTCGTACACACTCGACGCGAGGGCACTCGCCACCGCGAGGTCACCGGCCGGCTCCTGCATGCGCACTCCTCCGACTACGTTGAGGAAAACATCCAGCTGGGAGAAAGATAGACCCGCCCGCTTGTCGAGCACAGCAAGAAGAAGCGCAAGACGTCTTCCGTCGTAACCCGTGCTCACCCGCTGCGGCGTCCCGTAGCCGGCCTTCGCCGCCAGCCCTTGTATCTCGATGAGAACCGGACGCGAGCCCTCGAGCAGTGCTGTGACCGCGCTGCCCGAGGAATTGTTGAGGCGATCGCCGAGGAACAGCTCCGATGGATTGTCGACCGGTATGAGCCCTTCCTCGGTCATGCGGAACACTCCGATCTCGTCGACACTCCCGAATCTGTTCTTGGTTGCGCGGAGGATGCGGTGCTCCAGCATCCCTTCCCCCTCGAAGTAGAGGACCGTGTCGACGATGTGCTCGAGCGTCTTTGGTCCAGCGATTCCACCACCCTTCGTCACATGTCCGACCGCGAAAACGGTCGTCTCCGTTTCCTTGGCAAATCGCATGAGGCGCGCGGCACATTCCCTCACCTGACCAA
>JALYZH010000097.1 GCA_030948945.1 Gemmatimonadota bacterium
GGTGGAAGCGTCTCAGCGGGTTTGGCGATCTACGACACGATCCAGTTCCTGAAGTCGCCGGTAAACACCAACTGCATGGGTCTGGCCGCAAGCATGGGCGCCTTCCTGCTCGCGTGCGGGCGTCCGGGCAAGCGATCAGCGCTTCCGCACGCGCGCGTCATGATCCACCAGCCGTCGCAAGGCGGTGGTGGCGGGACAGCTTCGGACATCGAGATCCAAGCCAAGGAAATCCTTTATCTCAGGGCTCTGACGAACAAGCTCATGGCCAAGCACACGGGACAGTCGGTAGAGCGCATCGAACGAGACACCGACCGGGACCGTTTCATGTCGGCGGACGAGGCAAAGGAATACGGGCTCATAGACAACGTCATTTCCCATCGCGGAGAAATGGAGGAAGCGATCAAAAAGGCGTAATCTTCGGCGGCATGTTACTTGTGAATTTCTTCACAAGTCTGTCACTCGGATTCGTTGCTTGACCGTTTTCGCCGCGGCTGTTAGGTATCTTTAAGCAGGCTTCGGTGCCCGGGTTAGTACCGGCGTCACTCGTTCCCCCGTCGATTCTATGTCCCAAGAGAAACATCTTCGCTGTTCATTCTGCGGAAAATCGAAGGATTCCGTCCGGAAGTTCATTTCCGGACCGTCCGTTTACATCTGCAACGAATGCATTGCTCTTTGCAACGAGATCCTGGCTGAGGACGAGGAACGCGAGGTAGCGGAGGCGATAACCCAGGTCCCCGCCCCGCAGGAAATCAAGGATGTTCTAGACCAGTACGTGATCGGGCAGGAGCAGGCGAAGAAGGCGCTGGCAGTATCGGTTTACAATCACTACAAGCGCATCAACTCCACGTCGCTGAAAGACGACGACGTCGAGCTCGACAAATCCAACATTCTGTTGATCGGCCCCACCGGAGTCGGTAAGACTCTGCTGGCGCGCACGTTGGCTCGTATTCTCGACGTGCCTTTCACGATCGCAGACGCTACCACGCTCACGGAAGCCGGCTACGTCGGCGAAGACGTCGAGAACATTCTGGTCCGCCTGCTCCAGGCCGGAGATTTCAACGTCGCCGAGTGCGAGCGTGGGATCGTGTACATCGACGAGATCGACAAGATTGCGCGGAAGTCGGAGAACCCGAGCATCACGAGGGACGTGTCCGGCGAAGGCGTTCAGCAGGCCCTCCTTAAAATCATTGAAGGCACCGTCGCGTCAGTTCCGCCACAGGGTGGACGCAAGCACCCGCAGCAGGAGTATATCCAGCTCAATACCAAGGATATTCTCTTCATCTGCGGGGGAGCGTTCGACGGACTCGAGAAGATCATTGAGGCCCGCACCGGGCGCCGACAGATCGGCTTCAATGGTACCGCCGCGCGGGACAAGAAGCTGGCGCAGACCAAGATGTTCAGTGAGGTGGAACCCGACGATCTGCTCCGTTATGGATTGATCCCCGAGCTGGTGGGACGCCTGCCTGTGACGGTTGCTCTCGAGGGTCTCGACGAGGAATCACTCGTCCGCATTCTCAAGGAGCCGAAAAATGCTCTCACCAAGCAGTACGCGAAGCTGTTCGGCCTCGAGGACGTGAAGATCACCTTCGACGAAGGTGCTCTCGTCGCAATCGCGAGCAAGGCTCTCAAGCGTGGCACTGGCGCCCGTGGGCTCCGCGCAATTCTGGAAGAGGTGCTGATGGAAGTGATGTTCGATCTTCCAGGCAGAGAGGACGTCGTCGAAGTCAAAGTGACCGAGTCGTGCATCACGAACGGCACCCAGCCGCTGCTCGAGATCTCTCCGGTGCGGAGAAAGAAGGAAGCGTAGCGCCCTGCCGCAAACCTTTCAGCGCGACAACGAGAGCATCCCGACGTCGGACCGGATTCCGGTCCTTCCGCTTCGGGATGTTGTCATTTTCCCCTATGTAGTCATTCCCCTTCTGGTAGGGCGCCCCGCGTCGCTGGCAGCGATCGAAGCGGCACTCGCGGAGGACAAGGTCATTCTGCTCGTCGCCCAGCGCGATGGGGAGAAGCAGGAGCCTGCGGCCGCCGATCTACACCGCACCGGCGTAATCGGACGCGTGGTCCAGGTGTCGAGACTTCCCACCGGCACGACTCGCGTTCTGGTGGAAGGAATCGCCCGGGCTCGCGTCACCCGCTACATCCCCGCCGGCAACGTCCTGCGCGCAGCAGCGTCCCCCTTCCCGTTCGAGGGAGCGGGCGCCCACGACCCCGAGACGGAAGTGCTGAGTCGACGTGTTCTCAATTCCTTCGAGGAGTACGTCAGCCTCCACCGCAGGATTCCGCCCGAGATCGTCACGATCATCCAGAGCGCCGATTCGCCGGAGCGGCAGGCGTTCGGGGTCGCGGCGCACGTGGCGGCGAGGTTCGAGCTCCGCCAATCTCTGCTTGAGGCAGACACGCTTCGGCATCTGCTGGAGATGCTCGGCGAGCTGCTATCAGGAGAAATCGAGCTCCTCCGTCTGGAACGAAAGATCGACGATGACGTTCGGGGCGCGATGTTCCAGAACCAGCGCGAGTTCTATCTCCAGGAGCAGCTACGCGTAATTCATCGCGAGCTCGGCGAGGAGGATGGAGACGATTTCGCGGAGCTCGAGGCGCAGGTGAGAAAGAAAGCATTGCCGCCCGTTGTCGAGGAAAGGACGCTGCGAGAGCTGCGAAAGCTCCGGCGGATGCCCCCGATGTCGCCCGAGTTCACGGTCGCGCGCAACTTCGTCGACTGGATCGTCTCGATACCGTGGACCGAGCGCACCGACGAAGTGCTCGACGTGCCGCACGCGAGGGCGATTCTCGACGCCGATCACTACGGGCTCGACGAAGTGAAGGATCGCATCCTCGACTTCATCGCCGTGCTGTCGCTGGTCGGCCGTCTCGATGGCCAGATCCTTTGCCTCGTCGGCCCACCTGGTGTCGGCAAGACATCACTCGGCCGCTCGATTGCCCGCGCCCTCGGCCGCAAATTCGTGCGGATGGCGCTCGGTGGCGTGCGTGACGAAGCAGAGATTCGCGGGCACCGCCGCACCTACATCGGGTCGATGCCGGGAAGAATCATTCAGGCGATGAGGCGCGCCGAGGTGGTAAACCCGGTGATCCTGCTCGACGAGGTGGACAAGCTGGGTCAAGATTTCCGTGGCGACCCCGCGGCCGCGCTGCTCGAGGTGCTGGACCCCGAGCAGAACACGACATTCAACGACAACTATCTCGAGGTCGACTACGACCTGTCTCAGGTGTTGTTCATCACGACGGCCAATTCACTCGCCGGGATTCCAGAGCCGCTGCGCGACAGAATGGAGATTCTCCGCATCGCCGGTTATCTCGATCACGAGAAGCTGGCGATTGCGAGACAGTACCTGTTGCCGAGACAGATCGAGGCGAACGGATTGAAGAGGGGTGAGGTCGTTCTGGAGCCGGATGTGCTCACAGCGATCATGCGCGGCTACACACGCGAGGCCGGCGTTCGTGAGCTTGAGCGCAGGATTGCCCGAGTGGCGAGAAAGCTTGCACGCAAAGAGGCTGAGGTCCCGACTGAGGGGATGACGCGCACGGTTCGCGTCGGTGACCTCAAGGAGTTGCTGGGAACTCCGCCCTTCGATCCTGATGACACATCGCTCGACGACAAGGTAGGCGTAGCCTCAGGACTCGCGTACACATCGGCGGGTGGCGAAGTGCTGGAGATCGAGGTCAGCGTAGTGAAGGGTCGCGGCAAGGTTCAGCTAACCGGGACGCTAGGCGACGTGATGAAAGAATCCGCCAGCGCTGCGCTCTCGTACGCGCGTGCACGGGCCAGAGCGCTTGGCATCGAATCCGAGTTCTATCGCACGAAAGACATCCACATCCACATGCCGGCGGGTGCGACGCCGAAGGACGGACCATCCGCGGGAATCGCTATCGCGACGGCGGTGATCAGCGCGCTTACTGGCGTCCCTGTGCGCGGTGATGTCGCGATGACAGGGGAGATCACGCTCCGCGGCCGAGTGCTTCCGATCGGCGGTCTCAAGGAGAAGTCAGTCGCGGCGCACCGGAACAAGGTAAGCGACGTCATAATTCCGCATGGTAATGCACGGGACATCGAAGAGCTTCCCGAGGAAGTACGGGCCTCCGTCCGCTTCCACCCGGTGAAGACGATGGACGAGGTGCTCGCTCTCGCTCTTCGCCCACAGCCACAGCCCTCGACCTCTTCGGGCGAAGCTCTTTACGATTCCGTGACGCACTAGGATGCCGCCGGACCCGGGTGCCGATCGGCTCGTCATCCGGAACGTGGAGTTCATTGGCGGAATGGCGGAAACCCACGGCTGGCGCCCGGAATCGTCGCTGCCAGAGGTCGCCTTCGCCGGACGCTCCAACGTCGGGAAATCATCTCTTCTGAACACGCTCGTGAGACGGAAGTCGTTCGCGCGCGTGAGCCGCACACCCGGCCGAACGCGCGAGATCAACTTCTTCCGGATCAACAACAGCTTCGTGCTCGTGGATTTGCCGGGTTACGGATACGCGCGAATATCGAAAGAGAAGAAGGCGGGATGGCGTCCGATGATCGACAGCTACCTGAGGCGGACCGCGCAGCTGCGGGGCATTGTCTTGCTCCTGGACATCAGGCGCGAACCGAGCGAAGATGATCGCGCAATGCTGGACTATCTCGCGGAGCTGGAGGTGCCTACGATCGTGGCTCTGACGAAAACCGACAAGCTGAGCAAGGCTGGTGCTCGCGAGAAAGCCGCAAAGATCTCGCGCTCTTTGATGCTGGAGCCCGACCAGGTGGTGCCGTTCAGCGCGCACACCGGTGAGGGACGTGCCGAGCTTCTCGAGGCACTCATGCAGCTGGTGGAAAAACTTCCTTGAAAAACAGCGTGGAAGCCTGCAGGCGAGTCATCGCGCTATTCGGGCTCTGGGTTGGGATCGCGGTAGTCGCCGACTGTGCTGCTGGAGCAGGAGGGCAATCCTCCCAGCAGGGCGCGCTCGCCCCAATATCCGACGACACTATCGGGCGCGCGAACGTGCCGGTTGGATTCGGGTCTCTCCGTCAGGATGACATCGCGATAAGACTCGAGCTTCAGGGCCTGATAGTGCGGGCGATACCTCTGAAGGAAAATCTGATTCGCCTCCTCACTCCCGATTCATACCGCGCGCTTCGCGATCTACAGGAGAGCAACAAGCAGTCGATAGCCGCGGTCACGCGACGCACCGGTGGGCGAATGCCGGACCTGTGGTACGTGTCGTTTTACGGTGTCCAGCCAGACGTCACGTTTAGTCCGAGGGAGCTCGTAGTCACCAGCAGCGGACGCGATTTTCGCGCGCTCGAAGTGCTGCCGCTCAGCTCCGGGTTTGGGGAGCAGCGGCTGAAGCAACGCGAAACGCAGAGCGCGATTTATTTGTTCGAGGATGCGATAGATCTCGATCAGCCATTGACCGTCACATTTCAGAATGTGCGGAATGATGACTGGGAAACGGTATTGACTCGAATTGAGCGAGAAAGAGCGCTCGTGCGCGCGAGGGCGTCCCGGCCCGTAGACCACTAATTTTGACTTCGAACATGCCGATCTATCCGCTTCGCAAGCTTCCCGCACTGCCAATCTCCGGCATCGAGACGCAATGGCTGGAGAAGCTCGGTTCTGATCTCGCGTCCGGTGCCGACAGGGCGACCCTCTGCCGTCGAACACTTTGCGAAATCGCATACCCCGAGTTCGCGAACAACTGGGAGACGGCCGTCGAGGACGGCAAACTTCCTGTAGCTACGCGCCTCGCCCTTTCCGCGCTTGATCCTCGCAATGTCACGCTCGAGCCAGAGTATTACGCGGAGTGCGACGACGCGCGCTTTCAGAAAGTGAAGCCGTTGCTTTGGCTCTGGTATTCGTTCGACCGCACCGTGCCGGGCGGGCAGAACGTCGAGCTCGGAGTGCAACTGAGGCGCCTGCTCGCGCCCTACATCTTCAAGCGCTGCGGCGAGAACTTCAAAGCGTTCCAGTACGTCGAGTTCTCGTTTGGCTACAACATGGAAGTGGGCGACAATGTCGTGGTGCACCGTTATGTGCTATTGGACGATCGCGGCGGCATCTCACTTGGCAACAACGTCTCGATCAGCGACTACGCCAACATCTATAGCCACACCCACAGTATCGTCGACCAACGTGATGTGACGGATGCGCTGACACGACTGGACGATGGTGTGAGGATCACCTATCACGCGACGGTTCTGGCGGGAGTACACGTTGGGGAACAGGCGATGGTCGGTGCGATGGCTGTCGCGACCAAAGACGTGCGGCCCTACCACGTCTATGTGGGAATTCCGGCAAAGAGCGTTCGCGTGAAGCCCAACGCCCCCGCGGGGCCGGAGAATCTCACCAGCGTCAAGCGCCGCTAGATAACGCGGAGGACGTCCTCAACCGGTCCCGCATTGCCGGCGCCGAGCAGTTTGTACGCATCCTTTATCGCCTGCGCGGCGCGGGGCCAGGTGAAGCGATCGCACGCCTCATCGAGAGTCAGCCACTCGAACCGCTGGTGTTCGTCACTGAGAATGATCGCCGACTCTCCAACGAAGGCCGCGAAGACGATGGCCATCTGGATCGTTTGAGTCGTGTGCAGAAAGAAACTGGAGACCGTCACGTTGTAAAGAGCGTTGAGCTCGAGGCCAGTCTCCTCGTGGAGCTCGCGCACGGCGGCCTGCTCCGGACGTTCCCCCGAATCGATCTTTCCGTAAACCGTTTCCCACGAGCCGGGACGATTTGTGTCGGTTGAGCGCTGCAGGACCAGTACGCGCCAATCGCCGTCCTCCGGACGAATCACGTACACTTCCACGACGCCTGGTACGATCTGGGTCATCGGCCTCCGGGAAGGTCTCTCGTACACGATTGGTCTCGGTAAATCATATCCTCCGCGCGGCTCACCGGTTGGGGCGCGTGACGTTTCGGGCTCGAGCACCCGAACTAGCTCCTGTGCACTCGTGTTTCCCGCCAGCAGTTGGGCAGCGCCACAACTCCATAGCGATCGCGTTCCCGAAGCTCTCGCCGCTGAGAGCAGATGGTCGGGCGCTTCACCTGCGGCGATCGCTCGCTCGATCTCTGGCGTTGCCACAAGAACTTCCGTCACCGCGACTCGCCCCGCGTAGCCAGTCATCGAGCACTCGCGACAGCCGACCGGAACGTAGATCATTGAATCTTCGGGGATAGAGCCGACCAGTTTCCTCGGTACTCCGGCGTTCGCGACGAGCTTGCACGCCGGACATAGTCTTCGAATCAGTCTTTGTGCGACGACTCCCTTCAGAGCTCCAGCCAGCTTCGCCGAGTCTACGCCGAGATCGGTGAGTCTTGTTATCGAGCTACACGCATCGTTGGTGTGGAGCGTCGCGAAAACGAGATGCCCGGTAAGCGATGCCTGGAGCGCGATCGCAGCCGTTTCGCGGTCACGAATCTCTCCGATGAGAACTACGTCCGGATCCTGACGCAGCACCGATCGCAGCGCGGAAGCGAATGTGAGTCCGGCCTTCTCGTGAATCTGCACCTGAACTATGCCAGGGATTCTGTACTCGACTGGATCCTCGACGGTGATGATGTTGACCCCTCGGTGCTGGAGAAGCCGGAGCGCCGCGTAAAGCGTCGTCGTTTTTCCGGACCCCGTAGGACCCGTCACGAGGATTAGCCCCTCGCGTACCTCGAGCAGCCTCTGGATGCGCGGCCCGTCGATGGGATCCAGCCCAAGTGACTCGACCGATCGAAGTGCAGCCCGCGAATCAAGGATTCGAATCACCACCTTCTCCCCGTGTGATGCAGGCAGTGTCGAGACACGCAGGTCAACGCGGGCGCCATTTATTGCGACTCGCGCCCGTCCGCCCTGCGGACGCAGGCGATCCGCGATGTCCATCTGGGACATGATCTTGATGCGTGACACGAGGGGAACGCCGACTGCTTTCGGGAGCACCATCACTTCCTTCAGCATTCCGTCAATCCGATACCGTACGGCGATTCCGCTCTCTCCCGACTCCAGGTGGATGTCGCTCGCGCCAGCGGCAATTCCCTCGGCTACGATATGGTCGACAAGCTTTATCACAGGGCGCTCAGCGTCCTTCTCTCCCAGCTTGTTGTCGGTGGCGGGGGCCTTCTCGATGATCGGCTGCATCTTCGAGCTGTCGGGACGGGCAATCATTTTGGTAACGCGCTCAACTGGCGGGTAGACCTGCTCGATTCGCTCCTGGATGCGGGTTGGTGCGGCGAGAATCATCCGCACGTTGCGCCGTGTGGCAAACGCGAGCGTCTTCTCGCAGTCGATGTCGAACGGATTCGACGTGGCAATCTCGAGGGTTGACTCGGAAACGGAAAGCGGAAGAACTGCGAACCGTCGGGCGAGGCGCTCGCTGACCAGATCCCGCGCCTGCGAGCTGACCAGGAGATCGATCGCAATCCCACAATGCGTACGGAGCGATAGCGCCTGAAGAATCTCGTCGTCTCGCAGCAGCGATTCGGTTACTGCGGTCTCCCAATAGCTGCCTTCGACCTTGGACTCGATGAGTTCGACCGAAGCCGCGGGAAGCAGCTCTCGCACCACCGGGAGAAGCCAGCTATCGGCAATGAGTGATTTGACCGCGAAAGACATAACGGAAGCCTACGAAGACGGACATGGCCCGCCGTAGCCAAATCAATCCGGGTCGAATCTCGCGCTCACGCGACCGCAAGAACTGTGACGTCAATTCCGTCTAAAGCACGCTCCAGAAATCGCGTCCGATGTCGACGGAGAATGTCCACCGTCCGCCTCTGAGCCCGCGAGCAACGTCGAGCCTGATTACATCGAAAACGGTTAGTGCGCCCAACCCGAGCGCCGGATACCAGCCCTGACGCTGCGCCTTGAAGGGAGCGGACCGATCGATCCACACAGCTGTCGCGAATGGCGCGAGCGTAATGGTACGGGGCGCTTTTCCATACCTTCCGAGGGGGATCGGGATGAAGGGGGCGAGAAATCGCCATTCCAGGCGCTGGCTCACGCCGGCCCGACCGGCGAACTCGTGGAACTCGTAGCCCGGGCTACTGGTTGGTCCGCCGAGGTAGACGAGGTGCTGCGCCGGACTAGCGGCGTTGGTAATGACAGCCGCGCCGATCGTATGAAGCACGAGTCGACTCGAACCAAAGGGTTTCTGCAGGTCGAGGACTACAGATGGCCGGAGATACTTATCCTGTGGGCTGCCCGGATTCTCCATCCGAATCCCGCTCACGGCCAGGTGCGCCCCTAACTCGTAACCGCCAGCGGTCAGGCTCGCGGATCGATCGAGACCTAACGTCAGTCGACTCTCCCGCATCGGAAGCGCTGGTATTGTCGACCCGAAGCGTCCGCTCGCTGGTCGCGCGTGAACGAACAGTGGCTCGTGCCGTTCGTACGCCGCCTCGAAGGACGGCCTCCAGCCGAGACGTGCCATTGAACCCGTCAGAGACATCCCGCGAACATCGTAGGTATCGGTGTAGTCGCTCCCGAACTCCTGCGCCGCGATGCTGTTGCGAACCAGCGACGTCTCCCGATCGTCGCTCACGTCCCGATATTGCCGCTCGGCGGCGAGGGTGAGAGATGATCCAGCACCGGTTCTATACTCGAGCGCACCGCGTCCCTTGAATTGCTCGTCGCTGAAGCCGTATCGACCGGACGCCGCCAGCGCGAACCCAGCCCCTATGCGCTGCAACAGACCGCTTCCGAGCGCGAGTCCTTCGACCCGGTTGAACCGCGCAATATCGGACACGTGACGGGCGGAAAAGGCGAAGCTGCGGCTGCGAGCAAGTGCGGCAGCGCGGACCAGTGAGCGCGCCTCTTCCTGGACCCTCTGCACGTCGTCGTCAGTGACAGCGCGCACGTCGGGAGGCAGCGAATCGAGCACTTGCCCGGTGAACGGAAATGGCCTCTGCGCTCGCTCTGCGGGCGGTGCGAGCACGATCTCTGGTCCAGTGAAGAAGCTGAGCGGAATCCCAGTGTTCACCGCGTAGCAGCAGATCTCCCAGCGTCCGCGAATGATTCCTCGCGCAGGGTAGTCGAGCCAGGAGCCAGTGCGCCGGATCTCGATCTCCTGTCGGCGCGGCAACCAGAAACGACCTTCGATCAACGCGTTCTCCAGAACCACCGAGACGTCTTCGAGATCCTTGTCGATTAGGGCGGCGCGGGTGAAGCTGAACGCCATCCGGACGACTTCCCCGCTCTCGCGATCGATGTAAACGGCGCCGATGGCGCGCGGCTTACGATCGTCCTTGGGGCGGACTCTCACCTCATACACGTCGAGCACCCGCGAGCCGAGTCGAATCTGGAGCGAGTCGTGGATGGCGTAGTCGTACTCCTCGAGCCCCGCGGGCGAGAGTGGATGCGGCACATCCTGGACTTCGTCACCCTCACCAATTCGGATGACGTTTCTGAAGTTGTTCTGGACGATCCCCAGGTGGTCGCGATGGTAGTTGATGTCGGTGGGAAGGAGCAGGGTATCCCGGCGACCCATGATTCTCTGCTTGCTCAGGTCGGGCGCAC
>JALYZH010000102.1 GCA_030948945.1 Gemmatimonadota bacterium
GGCTCAGACGGAACTGCTCCTTCCAGTCGAAGGCGTACCGCGCACGCGACAACGCATCGTCGCGATCGCGTGCACCCTTTCTTCCGCGCGCGACATCAGCTGAATGCGCAGCGATCTTGTAGGCAATAACGCCCAGACGCACATCTTCCGCGATTGGAAGGCCGAGGTGCTCCTTCGGAGTGACGTAGCACAGCATGTCGGAGCCGAACCAGCCGATCATCGCGGCTCCGATCGCGCTCGAGATGTGGTCGTAGCCCGGAGAGATATCCGTAACCAGCGGCCCAAGAGTATAAAACGGAGCCTCGTTGCAGACCTCCTTCATGCGGCGGACGTTCATCTCGATCTGGTCCATCGGGATGTGCCCGGGACCCTCGACCATCACCTGTACATCCCGCTGCCACGCTCTCCTGGTGAGCTCGCCCAGCGTGTCGAGCTCGGCGAATTGCGCGCGGTCACTGGCGTCGGCGATGCATCCCGGACGCAGGCTGTCACCGAGCGAGATGGTGACGTCATACTGGCGCAGGATGTCGAGGACGTCGTCGTACCTCTCGTAGAGCGGGTTCTGCTTGCGGTGCGCCATCATCCACACCGCGTGCAGCGACCCGCCTCGGCTCACTATGCCGGTGATGCGGCCATGGACGAGCGGGAGATGCTCGATCAGGATGCCGGCGTGGAGCGTCATGTAGTCGACGCCCTGCTTTGCCTGGTGCTCGATCATGTCGAGCAGGTCGTTGGCGGTGAGCTCTTCGAGCTGCTTGTCCCATTTTCCGTCGGGCCCGCCCTGCACCGCCTGGTAGATCGGAACCGTGCCGATCGGGACTGGCGAGGCCGCGATGATCGAGCGGCGGATCCCGTCGATGTTGCCACCGGTCGAGAGGTCCATCACGGTATCGGCACCGTATTTCACGGCGATCATCAGCTTCTCGATCTCTCCGTTCACATCAGAGGATACCTGAGAGTTGCCGATGTTCGCGTTGATTTTGACGCGAGAGACTTTGCCGATTGCCATCGGTTCGAGCGCGCCAGCGAGGTGGTGGATATTCGCGGGAATGATAAGGCGCCCTATCGCGATCTCGTCGCGCACCAATTCGGGGGTAATCTCTTCGCGCTCGGCGACGAAGCGCATCGCGTCGGTAATTTCCGCGCGACGCGCGTAATGCATTTGTGTGCGGGCTTCCATCGTTCGACTCCCTACGCCGGTACTAACCGGATCAGGTTCTGAGGGACTTTCTCAGCCGCGCGTCGCTGCCCGTGCTGGCAGCTCGGATCCCGCGTGGCACCCCTGTCTACAGCACAATCTAACGCTTGTAGAGCTCGCTAACGGAAACAAGAGTATACAGTCGTTACACCAGCGCCTCTTGACGCCGTCACACTTGAGATCGACACTCCCTCGGCTACTGCCCCACCTGCATCCACTAATCAGACCGAGGATCGCATGGCCATCAACACGAAGAAAGTTGTGCTCGGAGGCATCGCTGCCGGCGTTGTCATGAACATCATCGATACTGTGGTGAACATGTTCATCCTCGGCGCGCGCATGAAGGCGGAATCTGACGCGTTCAAGCCAGGCATGGCCGATCAGATGATGACGGGTTCTTCCATGGCAAGCTATATCGTCATGGACCTCATACTCGGAATTGCGCTGGTATGGACCTACGCCGCGATGCGTCCGCGTTTTGGCCCCGGGATGAAGACGGCGACGTATGTGGCGGTCCTGTTCTGGATCCTCGCCGGAGTCTTCTTCTCAGGATACCTACATATGGGAATGATGTCGATGGGGCTCTGGTTGGCATTCTCGGTCTTCGGACTGGTGAACTTCCTGGCCTCGGCGTGGGTCGGTGCCTGGCTCTACTCCGAAGATTCCCCAGCGTAGGGCAGTATCGGTGTACCAACTCCGCCGAGAAGTCGTCCATTTGATATGGGAAAGCTCTTCTCCTTCATTGGCGCCACGGTCGGCAGCTACGCCGGCTGGGCTCTTGGCGCGACCGTTGGGATGACCACTGCATTCATCGTCAGCATGGTCGGCACGGGCATCGGGATTTACTGCGGCCGTCGACTCGCGCGCAACTACAGCGTGTAGGCACGGCAGGTAGGCAGAAAAGAAAAGGCGCGCTCGGATGAGCGCGCCTTTTTCATTGACTTTTACCGACGATCAGACCGACTGCTGCACCAACATCGGCTGAGTGAGTCTCAGGGAGATACGGCCGCCGTTCGGAACGCAGCCATCGTACTTCCCGGTCGCGCCCGCTACCACTGCACCCGCAGCGGCGCCAGTCGCCGCTCCAATCACAGTGGACTTGGTGTGGTGTCCGAAAATCTGGCCGGCAATCGCGCCGATTATGGCTCCGGTTGCAACCTTCTTGACGTCGTTACTGGCGTCACCATTGCGGACCTTCTCTACCTGCGCCGTGATCACCGTGGAGTTGACAGGATAGGTCGTGCCGTTGAATGCGATCGAGCGTACCACGAATTCCATCGTGATGTTGTCGTTCGCGTTTTCACTGCGCTTGAGCGATGTGAGCTCTATTACCGCTGTGGCACCCGCGGGAATCGCGACCCCGTTAGACCCTTGCACTGATTCGGCTACGCTCGCCGTGAAGCGATCTCCCACCGCGTAGGTGTTGGTGCAAACGCGCTGGCCTGAGTAGAGAGAAATCTCCGATCCAGTCGCGATCGTGCCCATTCCGCGGGTCGATCCAGCGCTCGACCCCTCGGTCACCGTCACGGTATTCCCACTCTCGGTGACGGCCGGGGTTTTTTCGACCGGCTGTGGTGTCGTGCGCGTCGTCGTCGCCACGCGGCGCGGACTTCTGCTCGGCGTGAGGATCTGGGACGGCGTCTGACGCTGGGCGACCCGTGGAGCCGGCGCCGCGGGCTTGATGATTGGAGCTGTGCTTACGGGGACGTCCTTGAGCTGCGGCTGCGACATGGTGTCGGCGTTCGCGAGACTCAGGTCGTGCGCCAGCGAGGTGTCCTGGGCGAGGGCATCCTCGGGCTTGTCACCCTGCTTGCAGGCGCCGAGTCCTATCGTACCAGCAAAGAGGACCGCCGTGGCGATCCTCGAAAAAGTCGTCTTTGTCATAATCATCTCGAAGCAAAAAGGGATGCGGGCCGATTGGACCGCATCCCAGTTGCCTAGAAGCGAGGACCTCTCGGGAAAATAACTCCACCGGTGTTGACTCGGCCGCTAGGACCGCCCGGGAACGGGAAGCGGTTGTTGACCGAAGTCCGGCCACGCCCACGACCTTCCGTGCGCGGATCGCAGCTGTCGCCGTCTCCGACCACTCCACCGCGAATCACGGCGCCCAAGATCGTTCCAATCACTGCGCCCGCGGTCGAGCCGCGGCTCACGCTGCCATCGTCACCACCAGACGACGGGCCGCTCGGATAGGATACGGCGACCGGCTGAGGACGCGGCGATACTGGAGTCGGGTCGTTGGCGACGGGCGCCGGGGCAACCGACTGAGGCTCGGTCTCCGCGACAGTAGTCGGCGCTTCGGTCTTCACGACCTGAGGCGGGGCTTTCGGAGCGGCCTTGTGGTGTCTGACCCGAGTCGAAGGAGCCGCCTGACGCGTCGGCGGAGAGGTCCGCTCAATAGCCGAGACGACCTGCTGACCCGCATTGGGTGAGCTGTTGGCGAGAGTAATCCCGTCGGACGACGCGGCGAGCGCCAGATCGTTCTTGAGATCGTCGTTCATCGCCACTTTCTTGTCGCCACTGCAGGCGGCCAGAACCACGGCACCCGCTCCGGCAAGCAACAGATAACTCTTCCGCATAAAGACTCCTTCCCAAT
>JALYZH010000143.1 GCA_030948945.1 Gemmatimonadota bacterium
CGTCACTTCACACGGGGGTTTCATGTTCACCCTGAACCGCTTCACCCGCATCGCGATCTGCTGCTGCGCTGCGGTCCTCGCGGGTTGCGCCAAGAAAGACAACGCCGCCGCGACTGATACGAGTATGATGGCCTCCTCCACCACGAGCAGCACCACCACCACTACACCTGCGCCTGTCAACCTTGCTGACTTCGCCGGAAAGTGGAACATGCGCTCGGTACCGGCATCGGGCGACACAACTCCGACGACGTACGTCCTCACGGCGACGTCCACCACTTCGGGCTGGACCATTACGTTCCCGGGCCGGGCGGCCGTGCCGGCAACAATCACAGTCGCTGGGGACAGCATTGAGATCGATGCCGGACCATACTCCAGCGTGCGCCGCAAAGGAGTCCAGGTGAGAACCACCGGCGGACTTCGGCTCCAGGGCGGAAGCCTGGTCGGTTCGAATACCGCGCACTATAAGGTGAAGACCGCGGATTCAGTTCTGGTGCTCAATACGACCGGCACCCGCGCCAAGTAGCAGAAAGCGGGGCGAGCACACAAGCAGCGATCGTGCTCGCCCCATGTTGCAGGCGGTCAAGGAACGATCCCACTCGAGCACTTCCCGGGTTGGCGAGCTAGATTCGCGCTCCTGATTCCGCCGGCGGTTTGATCGGCGGAAGCGCTGCTTCAATCTCGGCGCGGTGGGCCTCCAGCCACGGCGGCAGCACGAGATGTTCGCCGAGCGAGGCGGGATCCTCATCGACACTGAAGCCTGGTCCGTCCGTAGCGAGCTCGAAGAGGACGCCACCTGGCTCGAGGAAGTAGACCGACTTGAACCAAAAGCGGTCGATTACTTCGGTCGGCCTTCTGCGTGCCTGCTCAATGCGATCGCGAACCTGCAGCTCGGTGTCGACGTCGGGCACGCGCCACGCAACGTGATGAACCCCGCCGGTTCCCCAGCGTCCCCGATCTGCATCGGGAATCTCCTGGATCTCGAGATATCGGCCGGAGCCACCTCCGTCGAGTCCGAAAGCATTCCACTCGTTTTCCTGCCCGAGATCCACGAAGCCCATGACTCCGGTAAGAAAAGTCGACGTAGCCGCTAGATCCCGCTCCCAAAGCCGAACAGAATGCAGTCCGCGAACCTGTTTCTCCTCAGGAACAGGGCTACCCGCCCAGGGGGTGAACACACGCTCGTCCGCCGTCTCGTGAAGCGTAACCGGCAATCCATGCGGATCCGTGAACGGTAGTGCCGCTGTTTGTCGCCGCGTTTCTACTTCGCCGATCGGCACGCCGTGTTCGAGCAGGCGGTCCGCCCAGTAGTCCAGACTGCCGAGTGGAACGGCGAGCGAAACTTCCATGGCGAGACCGGTTCCCGCTTTCGCGGAGGGCATCTCCGGCCACGGGAAAAACGTGATGTCCGTCCCGGGATGCCCTTCGCCGTCGGCGTAGAAGATGTGGTACGTGCCGGGCGAATCCTGGTTGACGCTCTTCTTCACGAGTCGCATACCGAGCACGCCGGAATAGAAGTCGAGGTTGTCCTGTGCGTCGCCGGCGATGCATGTCACATGGTGCAGTCCGTGAATCTCAGACATGGTCTGGAGACTAAGGCTTCAGGGCCCTCGTTGCCAGCTCATCTTCCAGACGCGCGGCGAAATCGGCAACGGTCATAATCTCCTGCTTCTTCCCGGCCCCGCGTACTCTGAGCGCGATCGAGTCGGCCTCTGCCTCACGCTTCCCGACGACGGCCATATAAGGAATCTTCAACATCTCGCCCTCGCGAATGCGATAGTTCAGTGTCTCGGACCGATCGTCCAGGTGCACCCGCAAGCCTCGCGCTTTGAGCCGCTCCACCACCGACTGCGCAAACTCCTTCACCTCGTCGGCTATGGGAATGACGCGCACCTGCTCGGGCGCAAGCCAAAGGGGAAATGCGCCAGCGAAATGCTCGATCAATCCGCCGACAAAGCGCTCCATCGAGCCGACCAGTACCCGGTGCAGCATCGTCGGACGATGCGGGGCGTTGTCCGGCCCGGTGTACTCGAGGCCGAATCTCTCCGGGAGATTGAAGTCCAGCTGCACGGTCGGACCCTGCCACTTTCGTCCGATCGCATCGATCAGCTTGAAGTCGAGCTTCGGTCCGTAGAACGCGCCACCGCCTTCGTCGAGCACGTACTTCTGCCCGCGCTTTTCCAGCACGTTCGCCAGAGTCTTCTCGGCCTGCTTCCACTGATCCGGACTTCCGAGCGCCTTATCGGGACGAGTGGCGAGCTCGATGGTGTATGGATAACCGAAAGTCTGGAGCATTTCGTCGCATAGGTCGAGCAAACGCTCGATCTCCGACGGCACCTGGTCCAGCGTACAGAAGATGTGCGCGTCGTCCTGGGTGAAGCCCCGCACGCGCATCATCCCGTGCAGCACCCCACTCCGCTCGTACCGGTACACCGCCCCGAACTCGGCGTACCGGATCGGCAGGTCGCGATAGGACCTTTGGTGAGACTGATAGATGACGATGTGGCCCGGGCAGTTCATCGGTTTCGGACGATAACTGCCGCCCTCGACGTCCATCGCGCCGAACATGTTCTCCTTGAAGTTCTCGAGGTGCCCGGAGATCTGAAACAGCTTCTCGCTCACGATGTGGGGCGTGAAAACGAGATCGTAACCGTGACGAAGGATGAGCGTCTTTTCGTACTCTTCGATCTCATTGCGGATGATCGCACCTTTGGGATGCCAGAGTATAAGACCGGGCCCGACACGCGGATCGGTCGAATACAAGTCGAGCTGGTGCGCTAGGACCCTGTGGTCGCGCCGCTTCGCCTCCTCGAGACGATGCAGATGAGCCTCGAGATCCTCCTTCTTCCAGAATGCCGTGGCGTAGATGCGCTGGAGCATTTGCCTGTGCTCGTCGCCGCGCCAATACGCCCCAGCGGTATGAAGAAGCTTGAAATTCTTGAGGTACGACGTGTCGGGGACGTGAGGTCCGCGACACAGGTCGATAAAAGGACCGTCGGTGTAGGTGGAGATGATCTCGTCGTCGGAGAACTCACCCAGCCGCTCCAGCTTCAGCGGATCGTCGGCGAACCGCTTCCGGGCTTCGGTCTGCGACACCTCTTCGCGAACGAACGGGAATTTGTCCGCGATGACCCTCTTCATCTCGGACTCGAACTTCTCGAGATCTTCGGGGGTGAACGGCTGCTCGACCTCGAAGTCGTAGTAGAACCCGTCTTCGATTGCCGGGCCGAAGCCGATCTTCGCGTCGGGTCTAAGGCGCCGAACAGCGGTCGCCAGAATGTGCGCGCCCGAGTGGCGTAATACGGCGAGCGACTCGGGGTCTTTCTCGGTGATTACCCGGAAATTTCCACCTTTGCGGAGCGGGGTAATGAGATCGAGCACCTCTCCGTCCAGTTCGACCGCGATCGAATCGCGCAGCAGCCTCGGCCCAATCGATGCGACGATGTCGCGCGGCAGAGCGCCTTCGGGTGCTTCGCGGGCGGCGCCGTCGGGGAGCCTCAGCGTCAACATTTTGGTATAATTTCGAGTACTGCGGATGGCCTTTATTTTGCTCCCCGTTAAGCTATCGTTTGCAGAAACCCTTCGCTACAGGCACCCTATGTTCCCCTTCCGTTATCGTGACGAGCCTCCGTACATCTACGCTGAAGAGGAAGAATCCTCCTCTCGTAGCGCACTCTACATCGCCATCGGCGCCGCAGCCGGCTTTGCCGCCGGCGTGCTCATGGCGGAGCGATTCGGAGGCTTCCAGGGATTGACGGACAGAATCAAGGACACCTTCGGCGGCGGGACCGGTGAAGAGGAAGAGGAATTCGATTACGAAGGCCTCGACGACGATGAGTTCGACCCCGACCTGGACGATGACGTCGACGCCCCGAAATCATCGCTCAACGGTGCGGCGGAAGAGCTCGAGGAGCGGGTCCTCGAGGCATTCCGTAACGACCCGACGCTGAGCGAGCGCGCCGTAGACATCGGCGCTGTGGAAGACGGGATCATCGAGCTCACCGGCTGGGTGAACTCGGACGACGAGGCCCATCAGGCCGTCGTTATCGCGCGCGGAGTCCCAGGTGTGGAGACAGTGGTGAATCGGCTCGTGATCCGCACCGACGAAGTCCTGTTCGACGACGCGGCGCACCGATACGAGGATGGCGATCCCGCATTCACCGAGCGCCATTGGGAAGGTCAGCAGGTAGGAATCGGTCGCAGGAGACAGGGCAACTCCACCGAAGTCGATCGCCACGCCGACCCCCGCAATGTTCTCGAGGATCGCTCGCTCTCGGAGGATCGCGCTTTCATGGCGGCCGCGGAGGACATCCCGGACACCGCGGTGCGTCGCACCAAGACGAAGAAAGCGGCCCGGGGTGGAAGAACTGATGGATCCGCTGTGGCCCCAAGTGGAGTTCCCAAGGCTGATCACGTCACTGATCCGGAGAATGCTCCCGCCGACGTTCCAAGACCGCGACCAATCGCGTAGTCGCCGTGCGGTGCTGGGGGAGTTGAGCCTGCACGCCACGGCATACGTGTCGTTCGTGCCGACTCTCCCCTCAGCACCACCCGTTTCACTCCGGAAAGCATAGACCGCGCGGTCTTACCCGCGAAAATGGCGCCCGTTAACTTGCGCCGGAGATGAGCACAACGCAGGAACTCTACGAGCTGCCGGCGCAGTACGACCCCGGCCAGACCGAGCGCGCGGTTTACGAGCGCTGGGTCGAGGCCGGCGTGTTTGCCGCCGATGAAAAGCGCAGCAGGCGCAATGGCGGCGATCGCGACCCATTCGTGATCATCATGCCGCCGCCGAACGTGACGTCGGTGTTGCACATGGGCCACGGCCTCAACAATACCGTGCAGGATGTGATCATCCGGTGGCGCCGGATGGCCGGCGACGAGGCGCTGTGGGTCCCCGGAACCGATCACGCGGGCATCGCCACCCAGAACATCATCGAAAAACAGCTGGCCGCTGAAGGCAAGACCAAGTTCGATCTTGGACGTGCGGCATTCATAGAGCGCACGATGGAATTCGTGGAGGAGACCGGTGGGGAAATCCTCCGTCAACTCCGCGCGATCGGCGCTTCGGCCGATTGGAACCGGACAGCCTACACGCTCTCGCCCGAGCTTTCGCGCGCCGTGCGGGAGGCGTTCGTGCAACTCTATGAGCGCGGGCTCATCTATCGCGGCGACCGCGTTATCCACTGGTGCCCGCGCTGCCTCACTGCGTTGAGCGATGAGGAAGCACAGCACGATGAGGAGATGGGAACGCTCTACCACATCGCCTATCCTCTGGCCGGAGGGAAGGACAACTCGAGTCTCACGGTCGCCACTACACGTCCCGAGACCATGCTCGGCGACGTCGCCCTCGCCGTTCACCCCGACGATGAACGCTACAAGGCAATCATCGGCCAATCAGTGCTGCTGCCGATCGCCAATGTCCAGATTCCGATTATCGCCGATGAGTACGTCGACCCGGCATTCGGGACCGGCGTCGTCAAGATCACGCCGGCGCACGATCCCAATGATTTCGAAGTCGGGGTGCGTCACAAGCTTCCAATGCCCGTGATCATGGCGCCAAATGCAACCATGGCGAACGGTGTGGACGCTGGCTCACGCGTCCCGGCAGAGCTGATCGGGATCGACAGGTTCGAGGCGCGCGAGAGAATTGTGAGAACCCTCGAGAAGCTGCGACGGCTGAAAAAGGTGGAGCCGCATCAACACGCCGTGCGTCACTGCTACCGATGCGATACCGTCGTCGAACCGCGCCTCTCTGATCAGTGGTTCGTCAAAATGGAGCCGCTCGCCAAGCCGGCACTGCAGGCGGTGCGAGACGGCACGATTCGCATTCTGCCGGAGAGGTGGGAAGCCGTCTACATCAACTGGCTCGAGAACATCCGTGACTGGAACATCTCGCGTCAGCTCTGGTGGGGGCACCGCATTCCGGTGTGGTACTGCGAGAAATGCCCCAAGCAGATCGTCAGTCGAAGCGACGTCACTGCGTGTGGCGACTGCGGGGGTCCGGTTCGGCAGGACGACGATGTGCTCGATACCTGGTTCTCCTCCTGGCTGTTCCCGATCTCCACGCTCGGCTGGCCCGACAAGAGCGCGGCACCACTCGTCGCATTCTACCCGACCGACGATCTCGTCACTGCCCCGGAGATTCTTTTTTTCTGGGTGTCGCGAATGATCGTTGCCGGATACGCGTTCATGGGCGCTCCGCCATTTCATACGGTCTACCTTCACGGAACGGTTCGCGACACGAACCACGTGAAGATGTCGAAGTCTCTCGGCAACGGTATCGATCCACTGGATGTCGTTCAGAGCTACGGCGCGGACGCGCTGCGCTACACGGTGATCGCGGGAATGGGCATGGGTGCGGACCTCGTACTCGACCCAAAGGATCTCGAGCGATCGTTTGCACCCGGCCGGAACTTCGCGACCAAGCTCTGGAACATTGGACGATTCCTTCTCGCCAACGTCGGAGCTCTACCGGTCAGAAGCGTCGATGAGTTGCGGGACGGTGAGCTGACACTCGCGGATCAGTGGATACTCGGGCGTCTGAACGCGACGATTCTGGAGATCGACGCGGCTCTTGGTCCGGCGCGACCTGCCAGAGGAAAGTGGCGACCTGAGGAGAGATTTTCGGGACTGCGACTGAGCGAATACTCGGAGGCGGCGCGTCGTTTCGTGTGGAACGACGTCGCTGACTGGTATCTGGAGACTACGAAGGGACGTATAGGCGGGGCCGGCGGCGATAGTGAAGTTGCCCGTGCGGTGCTCACCCACGTGTTCGATTACGCGCTGCGAATGCTTCATCCCATCATGCCCTTCATCACGGAAACGCTATGGCAGCGTCTTCCCTTTGCAGTGGCCGCCGAGCGCTGCGAGTTCCTGGCGATCGCGCCCTGGCCGTTGCCTCATCCAGTCTCGAAGGATGAAACTGAGTCGATATCACGCTTCGACCTTGTCCGCGAAGCGGTGAGCGCAATCCGGCAGATCCGATCCGACTACGCCATAGCTCCTGGTAAATCCATTGACGCGGTTATTCAGTCGCCCGCCCGCCCGGCGCTCTTCACCGATCACGCGCGACTGGTCGGGCAGCTCTCGCGCTCGGTCGTGAAGGTCGGCAACGCTCCTGTTGGGGCCGCAGCCGCACACTCGGTGCTTACCGATGGAACGGAGATCGTCGTTCCACTAGAGGGAGTCGTTGACCTCACCAAGGAGTGCGGCAAGCTTCGCGGTGAGCTAGGGCATCTGGAGACGCAACTGGAGTCTCTGTCGAAGCGATTGAGAAGCGAAGGATTCATCAGTCGAGCGCCCGCCGCAGTAGTCGAATCCGAGCGCAAGAAGGAAGACGAGTGGATCAAGCGGCGTGGGCAGCTCGCCGCAAAGGTGAAAGCGCTTTGCGGCGGCTGATTGCCGCGGTGCTGTTCGGAATTGCATGCGCTTCACCTGGTATGCCTCCTGGCGGACCACCGGATGCCGTCGCACCGCAAATTCTCTCGATCAGTCCGGATTCCGGCACCGTCGGCGTCAAGCCGAAACAGGTGATCTTTCGTTTCGATGAAGTCGTGTCTGAAAGGCCGCCCGCAGTCACAACCCTGTCCGACCTCTTCCTGATCTCTCCCCGCGATGGAGTGCCCGACGCGTCGTGGCACCGAGATGCTATCGCAGTCAAGCCGAGCAGCGGTTGGCGCGCGAACACGCCTTACACAGTCATAATGCTGCCCGGGCTCGCCGACATTCGCGGCAACGTCCGCAATACCGGCGCGACGACTTTTTTTTCGACTGGTCCGACAATTCCTCGCACGCGCATCTCCGGACATGCCTTCGATTGGGTGACAGGGAGCCCGGCCAGTGGCGGGCTCGTCGAAGCGTTTGTAAGACCCGACAGCATTCACCCATACGTGGCGCTCGTTGATTCCTCCGGCTCCTTCGTCATCGAGCACTTGCTACCGGCGCGATACTCCGTGCGGGGATACCTCGACCGCAACAAGAATCTGGCTGTAGATCCGAGCGAGCCGTGGGACAGCGTCTCTGTAAATCTCGTTGACAGTGCCCGAGTAGAGCTATTGTTGTTCGTGCACGATACGGTGGCGCCGCGAATTCGCGACGTCAACGTCGTTGATTCTCTTTCTCTGCGAGTCACGTTCGACAAGCCGGTGGACCCGACGCAGACGCTCTCCGTGACGAACTTCGCGATCATCGGTCGCGATTCAACGCGCGTTCCGATCACGAGCGCCGGGGCTGCGCCACGGGACACGACTCCGACGCGGAGCACTCCAAATCTCCGCGTTCCATCTCCTTTGCGGACGCCGGCGTCCCCGCGCGCCGACACAACCGCGGCTGTGAAACCCGTCATGTCGCGGCCGGCACCGATTTCCACCGCGCTCATCAAGTTGCAACATCCGCTCACTCCCAAGGTTGTCTATCGAGTGCGCGCAATCGGCATTCGTGGTGTGCTCGGGCATACCGGCGATAGTGAGCGGGCCTATACGGCCCCCGCGCCCGTTCCACCACCTGCGAAACCCGACGCAGCACCTCCCGCGTCACCTTCCATCAAGCGATGAAGGATCCAAGACGCGACCTGCCGAGCGTTAACGCACTGCTCGAGAGCGCGGGGGTCCGATCGCTGCTCGAGCAACACCCAAGGCGGGTAGTTCTCGAAGCAGTGAGAACTGCCGTCGACTCGGCCCGTGATCACGGGAGCGCCCCAAAGACCGAACAGCAATGGGTCGCAAGCATTGCGTCAGTGCTCCACAGTCTCAGTCGGCCTTCTCTTCGTCGAGTCATCAACGCCACCGGAGTTGTGCTCCACACCAATCTGGGGCGCGCACCGCTCGCTGCAGCCGCGTTGGACGCGATAGCGCAAATCGCAGCGGGCTTCAGCAACCTCGAGTACGACATCGAAACTGGCGAACGAGGTTCGCGGTATTCGCACTGTGTTGGCCTGCTGCGCCAATTGACGGGAGCCGAGGACGCCCTGGTTGTCAACAATTGCGCGGCGGCGATGGTGCTGGCGCTCAAAGCGCTCGCACAGAAGAAGGAAGTACTCGTCTCGCGCGGCGAACTGGTCGAGATCGGCGGAAGCTTTCGGATTCCCGATATCATGGCTAGCGGCGGCGCGAAACTCGTAGAGGTGGGGACGACCAATCGCACCAACGACGACGACTATCGGCGCGCCATTACGCCCAGAACGGCGGCGATCGTCAAGGTTCATCGGAGCAACTTTGCTATCGAGGGATTCACCTCTGACGTAAGCGTCGACCGCCTTGCCTTCATCGCGTCCGAGCACGGGTTGCCCGTAATCCACGACCTCGGCAGCGGCCTGATGCTTCCGCTCGACGACTACGGCTTGAAGGGCGAACCGACGGCGGCAATGGCGCTTCAGTCGGGTGCGTCGCTCGTGCTGATGAGCGGAGACAAACTGCTCGGCGGCCCGCAAGCCGGCATCATACTCGGTGCGGCGAACCTCATGGCAAAGCTCCGCAAGAATCCGTTTGCGCGAGCGATGAGAGTCGATAAGCTCACGCTCTCCGCGCTCGAGGCGACCCTGAGACTATATCTCGAGCCCGAGCGGGCACTGAAGGAGATTCCGGTTCTGGCGATGCTTACCGCGTCCGTGACTAAGCTCGAGTCGCGAGCGAAAGCAATAGCATCGAGCCTCGTCGAGTCCGGGATTGAGATACGGATTGTGGAATCGAGCGCCAGCGTGGGCGGAGGGGCCTTCCCAACGGTGGCGATTCCATCGCGCGCGATTATGCTGTCGCGCAATCCCGAAGAAACCGAAAAGAGGCTCCGACTCGGCGACCCGGCTGTCATCGGTCGCATTGCCGATAGGCATCTGCTGCTCGACTTGCGCAGTGTCATGCCAGGAGAGGACGCGATTCTCGCCGCCGCAATCATGAAGCTTCGCGATGACTAACCTTGAGCTTCGCCATGACGGACCCTGAGCTCCGACATGACTAGCCTTCCGGACGCGGTCTTTCTCGACCGCGACGGCACCGTGATGGAAGACGCGCATTACATCAAATCGCCCGATCAGGTCCGACTGATCCCCGGCGCGGCGGCAGCCGTCAGGCGAGTCAACGATGCCGGAATTCGGGCGATAGTCGTTACGAATCAATCGGGAATCGGGCGCGGCATGTTCAAGGTCGAGGACTACGAGGCTGTCAGAAAGCGCTTCGAGCGGCTGCTCGCCGAGCACGGCGCACGCATCGACGCGAGCTACTACTGCCCCGATCATCCCAGCGAAAGCGGTCCGTCCAGGTGTCGGAAGCCAGCCACCAGGATGTTTGAGGATGCGATTCGCGACTTCAAACTCGATCCATCGAACGTCGCGTACGTGGGTGACCGCTGGCGTGACGTCGTCGCGTCGAAGACTCTTGGGGGCCGTGGGATCATGATCTCGTCGGCCATGACCACTGACGACGATCTGCGCAGAGCGCAAGAGGATGGAATCGAGATGGCGATGTCGCTGCAGGATGCCGTAGACATGATTTTCGGCCTTACTGAGAAGGACCGCTCGCCGTAAAATCGGGGATGCCGTCTCGACTTGCCGTGCTCGCGTCCGGGCGCGGCTCAAATCTTCAGGCAATCATCGACCACTTCGACAATCTCGCGCGCGAGCGGGTGGCCAAGGTCGTGCTCGTCGCGTCCAACCGTGCCGACTCTCCCGCTCTCATTCGCGCAGCCACAGCTTCCATCGATATCGCCCATTTCAACGCCGCCGATGACGGCTCCGAGCTTCTGGCTCTGCTCCGGCGTCTCAAGATCGATCTGGTAGTTCTGGCCGGTTATCTCAAGCGAATTCCGCCCATGGTGATCCGAGCGTACGCGGGTCGCATCATCAATATTCACCCCGCGCTGCTCCCCGCTTTTGGCGGCGAGGGCATGTACGGTGCGCGCGTTCACGAGGCCGTGATCGCTTCCGGAGCAAGAGAAACCGGAGTTACAGTCCATTTCGTCGACGACGAGTACGATCGGGGTCCGATCGTCGCTCAATGGAGAATACCCGTGAGAGAGGCGGAGTCCTCCGAGTCGCTGGCGTCGCGGGTGCTCGGGGTGGAGCACGTGGTTTATCCTCGCGCCGTCGAAATGGTCGCGATCCTACAACAACTCGAATCGAAACAAACAGACTGATATGCCCACCGCACTACTTTCCGTTTCCGACAAGTCCGGCGTCGTCGACTTCGCGCGAGCGCTAATCAAGCTCGGGTGGGACCTGATCTCGACCGGTGGCACGGCCAAAGCGTTGAGAGCGGCCGGCGTGAATGTGCGCGACGTCAGTGAGGTCAGTCACTTTCCGGAGATGCTGGACGGGCGCGTGAAGACGCTGCACCCCGCGATACACGGGGCGCTCCTCGCGCGACGCGATTTGCCCGAGCACATGAAGGCGCTCGCAGAGCACAACATCTCGCCCATAGATCTCGTCGCCGTCAACCTGTACCCGTTCGAGCAGACCGCGGCGCTTCAGGGCGTCAAGCCGGAAGAGGTCGTCGAGCAGATCGATATCGGCGGACCCTCGATGCTTCGCTCGGCGGCAAAAAACTTCGCATCGGTTACGGTCGTCGTCGACCCCGCCGATTACGGACGGGTTCTCGCCTCCCTCGAGGCCCAGGACGATGATCTCGATCTTCGCAAGCTGCTGGCCGAGAAGGTGTTCGAACGCACGGCTGCATACGACGCGGCGATCGCTCATTGGTTCGCCTGCGAGAGAGCGGAGACCTTTCCCGACCGGATTGCCATCCCACTCGAGCGCGAGACGACGCTCCGGTATGGCGAGAACCCTGGGCAGCGCGCGGCGTTTTACGTCGAGCGCCACAAGGACGGGATCGCCGCTCTGGGAAAAAAGGGCGGAAAGGATCTGTCCTTCAACAATCTGCTCGATCTGGAGGGCGCTCTATTCGCGACCGATCCGTTCCAGGGCGAGACGTGCTGCGCGATCGTCAAACACACTACGCCGTGTGGACTGGCAACCGGCCCGAGCGCGCTCGAAGCCTACAAGAAGGCACTGGCTTGTGACCCGGTCTCTGCTTTCGGATCGGTGATCTCGTTCACCGTTCCGGTCGATGACGAGACCGCGGAAGCTGTATCGAGTCTCTTCGTCGAGTGCGTCGTAGCACCGAAGTTCAGCGATGGCGCTCTCGAGATCCTCGGGCGCAAGAAAAACCTGCGAGTGCTCGAGGGGCAGGCGCGCTGGCGCGATCACGCACTCGACTACAAGCGGGTGCGTGGCGGATTTCTGGCGCAGGAGCGGATAGAGCGCGACGGAGCCCGGGAAGAGTGGCGCGTAGTTACCAAGCGTCAGCCGACGGAAGCAGAGCTGGGAGATCTTCGGTTCGCGTGGCGCGCAGTGGGAAGCGTGAAGTCGAACGCGATAGTGCTCGCGCGCGAAGGCGCAACAATTGGGATCGGTGCGGGCCAGATGTCACGGGTGGACGCCGCGTTCCTCTCCGTGCATAAAGCGCGTCTCGCCGGTCACGACACGAAAG